>JBIIUN010000158.1:0-9864 GCA_044339945.1 Kapaibacterium sp. (SeqCode) | reverse complement strand
CATCGCCCAGGAGTTCGCCGAGGTCTTCCCCGACCACGTGCAATCCAGCGGCGAGAAGCTCCCCGACGGCTCCGAGATCCTCCAGGTGGACACCTATCCGTTGACCATCTACTCCGCCGCCGCCGTGCAGGAACTGGCCGCGAAAGTGGAAAGCGGAAACCGGAAAGCGGAGGAGCGCGAAGCATCGCTTCGCGCGGAACTCCAGCGCCGCGACGCCAAGATCGCCGCCCTCGAAGCCCGCCTGGAAAAGCTCGAACGCATGATGGAAGCGAAGGGAGACGAGCAATGAACCCTCGTAGCAGCCGACGTGAGGAGGCTCTGGCTGAAAACGCCGAACACCGGAAGCCCGACAGCGAAGGGCACCGGGCCGGGAGCGCGGACTTTCCAGTCCGCCGCACGTGGCCTGCTTTCACCGCTCGCGTCGGGGATGCTCGCGGGCGGGTTGGAAAACCCGCCCTCCCGGCGACCCTGGTTTGCACGCTCGGCCTGCTGGCACCCGCGCTCCTCGCCGAGCCGCTGGGCGGCGGACGATTCACGCTGGACGGCCGTCCGGTGACGGGCGGCGGGCAATCCGGCGGCGGCGCCTTCGCCGTGGCCGGCGCCGCGGGCAACGCCCCCTCAACCGTCAGCCAGGGCGGCACCTTTACGGTCGCGGGACGCCTGGTCGGCGTCGCCGTCGTGCCGGGCGACGTGACGCCCCAGCTCGCGCTCACCGACACCGGCGACGCGAAGCTGACGTGGTCCGGCGACGCCACCGGCTACGTGCTGGAGTTCACGCCGGTCATCGGTGAGGCGGCGGACTGGCAGCCGGTCACGCCGGCGCCGGTGGGGAACACCTTCACCACGCCCTTCAACCAGCCGCTCCGCTTCTTCCGCCTGCGGAAGCCGTGAGCCGGGTCGGCGTCACTCGTTCGCGGCGGTGCCGGCGGTCGGCGGGGAAGGCGTGGCGCCCTCGCCGCGTCGCCACAGGAACGGATAGCTCCGGGCCACCTCGACCACGAGCGCGGTGGCGCGGTAGTCGCTCTTGGCCACCCGCTCGGCGATTTCCTTAACCGACATGACATCGTAGTGCTCCAGGCCACGCCCGAGGGCGTAGGCCAGCATCTTCTCGGTCAGGTGCCGCAGGAAGAGCTGCTTGCGCTTGAGCAGGGCGGCCTTGAGTTCCACCGGGCCGTTGACCTCCTCGCCGTTGGTCAGCACGCCGCGGGCATCCACGGGCTGTTTATCCACCTCGGTCCGCCAGCGGCCGATGGCGTCGAAGTTCTCCAGGGCAAAACCCATCGGGTCGAGCCGGTCATGGCAGGCGGCGCAGTTCTTGTTCTCGCGATGCTTCTCCAGCCGCTGCCGAAACGTCAGCCCTTCCTTCACCTTGTCGTCCGCGGGCAGCGTGGCCACCAGCGGCGGCGGCGGCGGCGGTGGCGTGCCGAGGACTTCCTCCAGGATCCAGCGGCCGCGTAGCACGGGACTGGTTCGCAGCGGATAGCTCGTCTGCGTGAGCACCGCCGCCATGCCAATGATGCCGCCGCGGTTGCGGTCGGTGAGCGGCACGCGGACGAGGTTGGTCGCAGTCACGTTGGTCAGGCCGTAGAACTTGCCCAGGTCCGCGTTGGCGAAGGTGTAATCCGCATCCAGCAGCCGCAGCAGGCTGGCGTCCTCGGCCAGCAGGGAGCCGAAGAACTCGATCGGCTCGGCCGCCATCGCGTCGCGCAGGGCATCGGTGTATTGGGGGAAACGGCGCCGGTCCGGGCTCACGGTGGTGTGCAGCCGCTTGGTGCCCAGCCATTGGCCGGTGAAGTTCTCCGCCAGGGCGCGCGCCTTGGGATCGCGCAGCATCCGGCGAACCTGGCGCTCCAGTTCCGCCGCGTCGGCCAGCGTCCCGGAATCGGCGGCCCGGAACAGCTCCTCGTCCGGCATCGACGACCATAGGAAGTAGCTCAGGCGGGTCGCCAGCTCGTGCGGATTGATGCGCCACGCAGCCCCGGCCGTTTGCTCGGTCTCGCCGCGGAAGAGGAAGCTCGGCGACACCAGCACGGCCTTGTAGGCCGACTTCAGCGCGAGCTCGAAGGAATGACCCTTCGCCCGGGCGCGGTCATACAGCTTCAGCAACCGCTCGACCTCGTCGGCCTCCACCGGCCGGCGGAAGGCCCGCCGGGCAAACCACGCGACGTTGTCCGCAGCCACGGATCGTTCCCGGCGAAACCAGACCGGACGGGCGTGGATCAACCGTCCCGGTTCGGCCGCCGCGAGCACTTCCTCCGCGGCGAGGAGGTATTTCTCCATGAGGATCGGCGGGACGAAGAGCGTGTCGGCGTTGTTGTCGAAGCCGCCGCCGCCGCCGCCGTCCGCCGGGAAGCGGTCCGCGGGCCGTGTGTCCACGCCGAGCAGGTCGCGGACGGTGTGGTTGTATTCCGTGCGATTGAGCCGGTGGATGACCTTGGCGCCGGGATCGCGCACGACGAATTCCGGAGCCGGATTGTCGAGCAGGTGCGTCAGCGTCTCCGCCAGCTTGATCCGCGCCGCCTCGGCCGGCTGCTCCTCGTCCTTGGGCGGCATCTGGCGGTCCTCGATCTGGCGGACCGAGGTTTCCCACAGCTTGGGATTCGCATAGAGCGAGGCCGTGTTGGTGAAGGCGGCGAGGTTGACGCCGCCCTTCGCCTTGGCGCCGCGATGGCATTCGAGGCAGTGCTGCTTGAGCAGCGGCTGCACGTCGCGGACGAAGATGTCGTCCTCGCCCCGCAAGGCCGCCCCGCCGACCAAACCCAACCCGATGACCAGTCCCAGAATTCGCATGCGCTTCAGCCCGTTTCTGACGCCGACAATGCCCCGCCGATTCAGTTCGGCCAAAGGGGATTTGCGCTCCGGCCCAACAAAACAAAAAGCGGCCGGGGAACTTGTCCCCGGCCGCCTGATTCAAGTGAGCCGAATTGCCCGGCCTAGAAGCTGACGCGGTAGAACTTCGCGCCGTCGCCGGCAGTCACGGTGTGTTTCGGGGCGCTGGCGCCGGCGACCGGGGCCCAGGCGCCGCCCAGGGCATCCACGGACTCCAGCGTGCCGCCGGTCCAGGTGATCTCGAGGTTGCCGCCGCTGACGGCGATCTTGAGCTGCGGATCGGTCACGACCGGGGCCGACTGGTCGAAGCTGCGACCGTGCTGCTGGCCGACGATGTAGATGGACTGGGCCTCGAAGCCGGCCAGTTCGCGCCGCCAGATGCCGAGGTCGTCGATTTCCAGTGTGCCGGGATCCGCGTAGTCGCCGTTGTTGGCCTGGCCGATGAGGACTTCCTGCGGCTGGGTGAGGTCGCCGTAGTCGCCGGCCGGCCGTTCATCCACCTTGAGGCCGTCCACATAGACGATCACCGAACCGGTCCGGTTGACGGTGAACACCAGGTGGTGCCATTCGCCGTCGTTGAGGCGGTTCTGCGAACCGGTGACATAGGCGTCCTGCGGGCCGTCGCCGTTCAGGCTGTAACCCCAGCCGCCCTCGTTGTAGCCGGGCGAGAAGTTGAAGCCGTCGCAGCCGAGCGAGCAGGTGGTCGAGGAGAGGAACGGCAGGTCGCCGGGCAGGCCGGTGAAGCGCGTCCAGAAGGCCACGGAGAAGTTCTGCGCGGCGCCGAACTGGAGGTCGGTGGGCACGCCGAGCGAGACGTAGTTGGCCGCGGTGACGGCGCCGCCGGACACGGTGGTGGTGACGCGCACGGCGCCGGTGCCGACCTTGCCGGTGATGATCTGCGGGGTGCCCTTGGCCGTGCCCGCGTTGTTGCGACCCGAGGCGTCGGCGTAGTCGCCGTCGAACTTGAGGTGCGCCACCAGGCTGTCCGGCAGGTTCACGTAGGCGGGAACCGGCTTCACGGTGAGCGTGGCCGGCTGGCTGTTCACCACGGTCGCGCCCTGCGTGACCACGAGTTGGTAGGTGCCGGAGTTAGTTTCCAGGACGGCCGGGAAGCTCAGGCTGCTGCGGATTGCACCGGGAATGACCTCGCCGTTCTTCTTCCACTGGAAGCTCAGCGGCACGCTGCCCGCGACCTTGGCGGTCAGCGTGTAGCTGTTGCCGGCGAGAATCGTCGCGGACTTGGGCTGCTCCACCACCGTGGCGGTGGCCGGGACGAAGGTGCCGGCAATGCCGGCGTCGCGGAGGGCGGTAATCTCGACGGCGGACAGCGCGCGGTCGTAGATGACCACGTCGTCGAGCGTGCCCTTGAAGAAGCGCGAACCGTTGCCGTCGGCGCCGAAGCGGAACGGGCCGTTGAATTCCTCGGCGGCGTGGGTGACGGCATTCTCGGAGCTTTGCAGGCCCGAGCCGTCGTCCAGGTAAATCTTGCCGAGGGCGGGTTCAACGACGAGCGCGACGAAGTTCCACTGGCCGATCACCGGGGTCATGCCGGAGGCCCAGCCGTAGGTGTCGGCGGTGTCATTCCAGTGGTAGCCGAGCTGGCCGTCGTTCTGGAAATCGAGGCCGGCCACGGTGTTGCCGCCGCGGGAGAAGACGATGCCATCGTAGGCGTCAGGCGTGCCGTCGGGCTTGATCCACGCCACGATGGTGAGCGCCGTCTTCGGGCTGTTGAAGGCGGGGATGGTGACTTCGCTGCCGCCGTTGAAGTCGTAGGCCTTGTTGCCGGCCTCGAAGCCCTTGAAGGCCGTCGGCACCGGGCCGGCAACGCCGTTGGTGACACCGGTCCGGGAAGTGCCGTCGCGGCCGTTCCAGTAGTCGTAGGCCGTCGTGCCGGACGCTTCGTCCAGGCGCCAGTAGCCGATGGGGCCGGCATTCACGGCCGCCGCCTCGAACTTTGAGGGTGTGACCAGGTCCAGCGTCGCACTGGCTTCCTTGGAACCCAGCGGATTGGTGACCACGACCGTGTAGGTGCCGGCGTCGGAGAGTTGGAGATCCGGCAGGGTCAACGTGGAGGACGTCGCGCCCGGGATGAGGTCGCTGCCGTGCTTCCAGGCGTAGGTCATCGGCTGGCTGCCGAGGGCCGCCACGGAGAAGGACACGCTGCCGTTCACGAATCGCACGGCGGAGCTGGGCGACTGGCTGAGAATGGGCGCGGACGAGACGACCGCGAAGGAACTGGCCGCGCTGGTGAGGGTCTGGCCGCCTGTCTTGGCCACCACGCGGTAGTCACCGCCGTCGGCGGGCACCACGCCCTTCAACTCCAAGGTGGCCGCGGTCTTGCCGGGCAGGTCCTGGCCGGCCTTCTGCCATTGGTAGGTCGTGCCCGTGCCCGAGACCGCGGCGCGGAAGGTCACGTCGAAGCCTTCGTAGATCGGGTCGGCCGGGGTGCGGGTCAGCCCGAGGATGGCTGGCAGCGCCGCGTTGTAGAGGCTGCGGATCTGCGCCGGGTCCAGCGTCTTGTCGAACAGGGCGAACTCGTCCAGCGCGCCGCGCAGGTAGCGGGTGCCGCCGTTGTTGTCGCGCCCGAACTCCAACGTGGCGTTGGCGAAGTTGTGGGCGGGATGGGCGAAGGTGTTGGTCGCCGCCACCAGGCCGGTCGCCGTGCCCATGTAGAGCACCGCCTGATCCGCCTGCACCGTCATGGCCACGAAGGTCCACGCTTGGTCGGGAACGACGAAGCCGGGGTTGAAGTTGTAGGTCTCCGCCAGGTCGTCCCAGCTGTAGCTTAGCGCCCGGCCATCATCATGGAAGCCCAGGCCGGTCGCCGGCGAACCGGTGCCGCGGTTGTAAACGATGCCGGCGCGTCCCGGTTGGTCGCCGCTCCGCTTAACCCAAGCCACGAGCGTGGCGGCATCGGTTTCCAGCGTCTGCGCGGGAACGGTCACGGCGCCCTTGAGCCCGTCAAAGCTGCCGGCGCGGTTGTTCGTGTCGAAACCAACCGTGGCCGGGCTTTGCAGTCCCGGCACACCGGGCACGGTGCCCGCGAGGAACTGGCCATTGGCGGCGGTGCCCCAACTGCCGCTGTTCACCGCCACAGGCAGCGCGAGCGACGCTTCGTCCAGCCGCAGGTAGAGGGCGGGATTCCGCTCTTTGACCAGGTCGGCGTAAGGCTTCGTCCGGGCAGCGTTCACGCCGTTGTCGTAGTGCGCCTTGATGTCGGCGGCGGACAACGCGGTCGTGTAGAGCGCGAATTCGTCCAACTCGCCGTTGTAATCCCACCCCGTATAGCCGCGGTCGCCGAGAATCAGCGGCGCGCCCGTGTTGGGCAGCATCGGTTTTCCCGGTGCCTGGCTGGCCACCTGGACGCCGTTCACGAAGAGGCTCACCGAGTCGCCGCTGTAAACCAGCACGACATGCTGCCAGGCGCCCTCGGTCACCGCGCCGGGCGCCGACATCACGGTGCCGTAGAACGTGGTGCCATCCGAACGGTCGTAGCCGAGCAGGACTTCCCAGTTGCTGCCGCTCTGGTTCAACGCCCAGCCGCTCCGGTCGTCCCCATTGCCAAGGTTCTGGCCGTTGACCATCGCGATGGCGACGGCGCGGCGTCCGTTGATCGTGTTCGCCGGCTTGGCCCACAGCTCAACGCTGAACGGGCCGTTGGGATTGTGCGCGGCGGAAAAGGGCACAACCACCTGCTGGCCGGCCGACCCGACGATGGAAACGGCGGTGCTGGCGTCGCCCGCGAGCGCGCCGGGCAGCCCGCGCGTGCCGGCCATGCCCTGGTATTCGCCGGCGAAGCTGGCCCCGAGCGAACCGGCATTCGCCGCCGGAACCTCCGCGGGCACCTGGTTGGTCGTGTCCAACCGGTAGTAGGCCACCGGGCCGAGGGCCGAGACGGTGGCCGGATAGTCGGCGTGGGCGGGGTGTGCGGTCAGCAAGGCGAGGCACGCCGCCGACCAGGGCGCGGCGCGCAGCACAGAGTTCAATTTCATGGAGTTATGGCAGTGGCAATGGATTGCCGATCACGCCGGTGGAACCGAGCGGGAAGCTCGCGACGTGATCATGCACACCTGAGAGTGCGCATCGGGTAGATGATTGCCGCCACCCATGGTTTGTCCATCCCCGGTCAAGGGGGCGAATCACGGGGCAGGGGGCACCGCTGTCGGTAAACGCCCGAACCGTCGCCAGCCCCATCGGATGGCCCATCCACAGGCCGCTGGCCACGCCAGCACCCAGAGCCAGCCGGGAATGCTGAGGCCGAAGCCGGGGCGGCCATGCAAATAGCTACCGATGCGCCGGCCCTGATGCTCAATCCGATAACCGTGGTGGTTCGGTTCGGGCAGACTTCCGTCACCTGCCGATTGAAGCACCCGATAGACCTCGCCGACGACCGCTGCGACCTCGGCATTGGTGGCTACATGGCGGTTGTGGTTCACGAGCCACATCGTCAGAGCCTCGCGCGTCAGCAAACCGTTGGTCTGGGCGTTCTCGAAGCGCATTGAAGGCAAGAACAGTCGCACAGAACCACCGAGAGCGGTCGGCGCCTGCTCAGCCCAACTCAGGGTGAGTTCGTGAAATTTTGTGGAACTGGTGTTCCAATACCAGGTTGGCGTGGTTTCGCCTGTGAACTTGAAAGGGAAAAGTAGGTCTTCGGAGTCGTCCACCAGAATGAATCCTCCCTGTCCCGAGAGGTGTCCGTAGAAAATCCCCATGGGCAACGGCGTGTAACGATGGTGTCGCAGATGCCAAAAGCCTTCGGTCAGGATCAATCCGGCCAAGAGGAGCAAGAGCGCACCTGCCAGGTAGGCCAGTCCTCGTGCCACGGCCCAGAAGGATCGTATCATGCCGTTGGCTTAACAGTTTCCGTGCCTATTCGTTGCGCAGGTGTTTCCGGACGACTTCCCGGGCCGCTTCGACGAGTTGGCGATCCTTGACCAAATCGCCGAAGCGGAAGTCCGGCAACCCGCTCTGGCTGCGGCCCGTCAGTTCGCCAGGACCGCGCAGCTTGAGATCCGCCTCGGCGAGCACGAAGCCGTCGTTGGTCTTGGCCATGACTTCGAGGCGTTCACGCGCCTCGTCGGTCTTCTGCTCCGCCACCAGGATGCAGTGGGAATCGTGCGCGCCGCGGCCGATACGCCCGCGCAACTGGTGCAACTGCGCGAGGCCGAACTGCTCGGCGTTCTCGATCAGCATGATGGTGGCGTTGGGCACGTCCACGCCGACCTCGATGACGCTCGTCGCGACGAGAATCCGGATGTCGCCGCGGCGGAAGGAATCCATCACCGCCTCCTTCTCCTCGCTCGGTCGCCGGCCGTGCAGCAATCCGCCGCGGTGCGGCGCGAGTTCACGGCAGATCTTCTGGAACTCCACCGTGACGGCCTTCACGTCGTCCTCCGATTCCTCGACTCGCGGATAAACCACGTAGGCTTGGCGCCCCTTCTCCAGTTCGCCGCGGACAAAAGCCCAGACCTTCGGCAAGGCCTCCGGCGCCCGCACATGGGTGCGAATGCGTCCGCGCCCGGCCGGCAGTTCGTCGAGCACGCTCACGTCGAGGTCGCCGTAGAGCGTGAGCCCCAGCGTGCGTGGAATCGGCGTGGCGGTCATGACCAGCAGGTGCGGCGCCGCCCCGTCGCGCCGGCCCTTGCGGACCAGCTTCTCGCGCTGGGCGACGCCAAACTTGTGCTGCTCGTCGATGATGGCCAGCCCCAGCCGGTCCGGCTTGAACCCAGCTTCGATCAGCGCGTGGGTGCCGACGGTCACCTTAGGCCCATTGCCCGCCGCGCCCCGGAAAAGAGTTTCGTCCTTTTCGTCGGACTTCCGGCTGCCTGTCCAGATGGTCACCGGGATACCAAACGGTTCACACCACTTCCGGAAGTTCTGCCAGAGCTGTTCGGCCAGGATTTCCGTGGGCGCCATCACCGCCACGTCGAAGCCGCTTTCCAGCGTCATCAGGGCGGCGCACGCGGCGACCAGGGTCTTGCCGGAGCCGACGTCGCCCTGGAGCAGCCGGCGCATGGGAACCTTGCCGCCGAAGTCGGCGCGGATTTCCCGGAGCACGCGCTGCTGTGCGCCCGTGAGCGCGAAGCCCAGTTCGGCGAGGAACGGTTTCATCAGCCGGTTGTCGCCGGTGCAGGGCAGCGCGCGGAGGTTCCGCTCGAAGTTCAGCCGCCGCTGCTGGATCTCGAACTGGAGCCCGATGAACTCGTCGAACGCCAGCCGCTGGCGGGCGCGGTCGGCGTCGGTGAGTTCGGCGGGGAAATGCAGCAAGCGGACCGCTTCGGCGCGCGGGAGCAGGGGGCGGGCTTCCAGTGCGAGCTGTTTGCCGCGGACGTCGTCGGTAGGGTGGATGCGGATGGCGGCGAGATCGAGTTCCGGATTTGGATCGGATAACTCCGCGCCATGCGCCTGCAATGCCCGCCAGGTCAGTCCGCGCAACACGCGCTGGCTGAGCCCTTCGGTCGCGGGATAAACCGGCACGATGCGGTTGAGGTGGACCTGTTCCTCGTCGTCGGCCAGCACCTTCTCCGTCTCGGGATGGTCCATCGTGCGCGGCCGCAGGGTGTGCAGCTTGCCGAAGACCAGCACGTCGTCGCCGACGGCGAAGAAGCGCTCCATGAAGCCGAGGTTCCACCACCGGCAATGCAGGCGTGCCGAACCGTCATCGACGATGAGTTCAAAGACGAATTTGCCCGACTTGAAGCGGTTCGTGCCCATCGCGACGACCTTGCCGCGCACAGTTCCGGGCACGCCCTCCTCCAGCTCGCGGATGGGCTGGAAGTTCCGGCGGTCTTCGTAGCGCCGCGGCCGGTGCAACAGCAGGTCGCCCACCGTTTGGATGTCCAACCGCGCCAACAGCGCCGCCCGCTCTGAACCGACGCCCCACACGCACGTCACCGGCGAGGTGAGCGTGGGCGTGGAGGCGGGCTCCGGCTTCGGCGTTTCAGGACGCGGGACGTTCATGGCTCCGCAGGAGGCTCACGCAAAGGCGCGAAGACGCAAAGCGGGGAAACGTGCTGCCGGCGTCTCGCCGGCAGC
>JBIIUN010000157.1:0-9875 GCA_044339945.1 Kapaibacterium sp. (SeqCode) | reverse complement strand
CGAGGACGATCCAGTCGCGGTAGAGCGAGTTCCGCTTCGGCGGGCTGGGCACGTAGTAGAGCGTGCGGACGTTGTGTTCGCGGCCCAGGCATTTTGCTGCGCGGACGTAACCGAGCAGCTTGGTCAGCTTGCCGCCGCGGGCCGAGCCGACGTCGGTGAGGTCGTCCGAAAGCCGGGCGTCCACGTGCAGCACCTCGATCCCGTGCGCCGGATCGGCCCGGAAGCCGTCCACGAGATACTGCACCATCTGGCTTTGGCCATGGTGCGGCGGCGGGACGTGAGCGAAGACGACGAGCTTCATCGCGGTGCGCGGCGGAGCCTGCACGGAAGGGTGGCAAAAGACGAAGCCGTTCGTGCATCGTCGGGCCATGGCGGTGCGCGATTCCTACCGGGAATATGTCCTGGAACAGCTCGGCCGGGTGCGCCCGGTGACGTGGCGGAAGATGTTCGGCGGCGTGGGTGTGTATGCGGACGACCGCTTCTTCGCCCTGCTCGACAACGACACGCTCTACTTCAAGACCGGCGACGCGAACCGAGCTGACTTTGAGGCCCGGGGAATGCCGCCGTTCCAGCCGTTTGGCCCTAGCACCAAGCCGATGGATTACCACGAGCTGCCGGGTGACGTGCTGGAAGACCCGGCGGAACTGGCCGCTTGGCTGGCCAAGGCGGTCACCGTGGCGGCGGCCCGGGCGAAAGCCAAACGGCCGGCCCGGAAGAATCCGAGCCGGCCGCCGAAGCCCCGAAAGGTTAAAGGCGACGGACCCTAGCGCGGTCAGGCGAAGCCCGTCGCCCGTCCGCACCCGCCACCCAGCGCTTGCGGACAAAAGCTGATCTTGGCAGTGCAACCGTGATGCCAACTTCCGCGGCCCGGTGACCGGCGACCGTAATGGTCCGCCCTGGCACCACGGCGGCCTCCGGGGTGGTCCAATTGGGCACCGGCGGCGGTCGGATTGGTCCGGAACCGGACGGAGGTGCCGTGGATGGGCAACCGGGAAGCCGCTGTTCACGCGGGTAATCTTTTTTCGGAACGAATCTCCGGCAGCCCGGTCGAACCGACACAATCCCTTTCCGATATGTGGCGCGTCTTTGGCGATCTTCTCCGCACCCGTGGCCCGGCCGGTGCCTTCGTGGTGCTGATTCCCAGCCTTGTTTGGCTGACCATCATGCTGTTGCCGTTCTGGCTGCCAGGCGGCACGTGGATAGCCGACCAGGCGGGCCTGATTTTGGGCGCCGGGCTCGTCCTCGGGGCGGCGGGCGTGCGGGCCTGGGTCGTGGAAACTCGCCGGTGGCGCCAGGAACAGAGCCGTAACCCGATCCACCGCTGGCCCCCCTTGCCGGCGCATGACCGGTCCTTCATCCGGACCCGGCTCCAGCGGCGTTGAACCGAGGCGCGGCGCGGCGAAACGGGAATTTCGTTGGCCGTGGTCGCCCAGACTGGTTCCTTCTCGTCCCACCACGCATGAGCCGTTTCGGCAAACTCGAACTCGACGCCGGCCCGGCGGCCACCCAGTCCGCGCAGACCGGCCGGGGCGCCGACCATTGGCAAACGGAGGCGCGGGCGGCCTTTGCGCGGGCCGAATTCGAGCCGGCCCTGCGGCTGTTTGCCCGGGTTTTGGAATATGATCCGCAGTGCGTGGCGGCCTGGACCGGCCAGGTGCGGGCGCTGATCGAACTGGGCGAGCTGCGGGAAGCCCGGCTGTGGGCCGACAAGGCGCTGGAGCGCTTCCCGGAAGCGCCCGAACTCCTGGCGGCGAAGGCGGTGGTTCTTGGCCGGCTGGGAGAGTCGGAGGGTGCCTTGGCGTTGTCCGATGCCAGCCTCGGCGGCCAAGGCGACTCGGCCTACGTCTGGCTGGCCCGCGGCGACGTATTGCTGGCCCGGCGGGAGCAACGGGCGGACCACTGTTTTGAAAGGGCCCGTTCCGTGGCCCCCGGGGATTGGCTGATTCCGTGGTTGGTCGCCCGGATCCGGCAATTTTACCGGCAGTTCGCGGCGGCGTTAAAGTCCTTGCAGGACGCCGTGGCGCTGGCCCCTGGCGAAGCGGTGCTGTGGGTGGCGAATGGCCAGTGCCAATTGGCCCTTGGCCTCCGGGAGCCGGCGAAGGTGTCTTTCGGCCAAGCCTTGCTACTGACCCCGGGCAACCGGTCCGCCCAAGAAGGACTCAATGCGCTGGCGGCCCAGGGCCCGTTGGAACGCTTGGGCGGTGCCTTGAAAGCCCTCTTTCGCCCATGAATTCCGGCCCCGCGATGCACCCGCTGCTCGACCGTCTGCTCGTCCAGGCCCATGAGCTGGGCGCTTCCGACCTCCATCTCGTCGCCGGAGTGCCGGCGGCGTTCCGGGTGACCGGGGAAATCATCTTGGCGGACGCCGATGTGCTGTCGCCGGAGGTTTGTGACGCCATGGCGTCGTCGCTGCTGTCGGAGGCGCAGCAGCACAAGTTCGACCGCGACTGGGAACTGTGCATCTCCGTGCGCCACGAGCTGGCCGGCCGGGTGCGGATGACATTCTACAAACGCAACGGCGGGGCGGAGATGAGCTGCCGGTTCTGTGGTGGCCGGATTCCGGCGCGTGAGGAGCTCGGCCTGCCGGCGCGGGTGGACGAACTGGCCCGCAAGCCCAACGGGCTCGTGCTCATCACCGGTCCGACCGGCGCGGGGAAGACCACCACGCTGAACTACATGGTGGACCTCATCAACGCCGAGCGGCGCTGCAAGATCCTCACCATCGAGGACCCGATCGAGTTCGTGCATGAGAACCGCCGGGCCATCGTGGTCCAGCAGGAGGTCCTGACCGACGTGCGCTCGTTCAACCGCGCGCTCATCCACGCGCTGCGGCAGGATCCCGACGTGATTTGCGTGGGCGAGATGCGTGACCACGAGGCGATCCAGACCGCGCTGACCGCGGCGGAAACCGGGCATCTGGTCCTGGCCACCCTGCACGCGCCCAGCGTCGGGCACGCGCTGGAACGCATCGTCGGCATCTTCGAGGGCAACGCCCAGCGGCAGGTCATCCTCCAGCTCGCCAGCTCGCTTCAGGGCATCCTCGCGCAGGAATTGCTCCCGAGCCTGGACCGTTCCCACCGGGTGCTCGCCTACGAGCTGCTGATGGTCAGCGGCGCGGTTCGCTCCATCATCCGGGAAAACCAGCTCCACCAACTGCACAACACCATGCAGCTCGGCACGCGCGACGGCATGATGCTCATGGACAACTGCCTGCTCGACCTCTACGCGAAGTGCCGGATCAGCTACGACACCGCGGTGTCCCGCGCCCGCAACGTCGAGCGGTTCAAGCCGGCCGCGGCGGAATGACGCCGGCAAGCAAACGGCCGGGGTGTGTCCCCGGCCGTGGCGTCGTGCTGCAATCTCCGTTCAGGCCGGAATCTCGTCGGCCTTGAAGAAGCGCTTCACTTCCAGCTCGGCGTTTTCCACCGAGTCCGAGGCGTGGGCGATGTTCCGCATGTTGTCGGTGCCGAGATCGCCGCGGATGGAGCCCTTGGGCGCCTTGCGGCTGTCGGTGGGCCCGAGCAGGTCGCGGACCCGGGCGACGGCGCCGTCGGCCTTCAGGATCAGGGCGAGCACCGGCTGGGAGCTCATGAAGGTGACGATCTCCGGGAAGAAGGGCTTGTCGGCGAGATGGGCGTAATGCTCGGCCAGCAGGGCCGGCGTGAGGCGCATGCTCTTGGCGGCGACCAACTGAAGCCCGGCGGCCTCGAAGCGGCGGAGGACCTCACCGGCGAGGTTCTTCTCCATGCAGTCCGGTTTGCAAAGAATCAACGTGCGTTCCATGGGGGGCGGATTGAGCCCGAATCGCCGCCGGCCGTAAAGCGCGGGAAACGGGCGTCTCCGTTCACGCCGGCGTGACCAGCCTGCCCCAGAGCACGCTCAGCACAAACATCCCGATCATCCCGAGGCAGCACGCCACCTTGCCCAACGTGCCCGCCACCACGCCGATTGCGGCGCCGATCCCGGCCTTGCCCGCCTCGCGCCATTCGCGGCCGCCCAGCATCTCCGCGAGCATCGCGCCCAACAGCGGGAACAGGAGCAGCCCCAACGGCGGCCACAGGATGCCCAGCACGGCGCCGACGCCCGCGCCGACCATGCCGCGCCAGGTGGCGCCGAGCTTCTTCGCACCGTAGGTCGTCGCGAGGAAGTCCATGAGCATCGAGAAGGCCGCGAGCAAACCCAGCAGGATGATCACGAGCCACGAGGCGCCGTGGTCGCCGAAGTAGAGCTTGTGGCCCAGCGCCGCCACGAAGACCACCGGGGTGCCCGGCAGCGCGGGCAGGACGGCGCCGACCAACCCGATCAGCATCAGCAGCAGGGTCAGCACGAGTCCCACGATTTCGGCGGCATCCATGTTCACGATGCTAACCACCCCGGCGGGCGGCGCCAAGTTGCCGGAATCCGCGACGGGAAATTCCAACGGTCAGCGGCGGGCCTTGCGGAAGCGCGACACGTAGTTGTCCTTCAACATCACCGGTTGGTCGACCTTCCGGAAGCCGGCGGCCGCGATTTCCGCCTCGAAGACCTCCTGCCCGGCCCGCACGTGGCTGAGCATCCAGTCGGAGCTGACGCCGGGTATCCGCTTGAACTCGACCAACAGCAGCTCGCCCTCCCGGGTCAGGGCCTCATGGAGCGAGGCCAGCATGTGCTGCGGGAACTCGAAGTGATGGTAGGTGTCGCACAGGAACACGGTGTCCACCGAGTTCGGCGCGAGCCTGGCCGTCTTGTCGGCACCCAGCACGGTGACCACCTGCCCGTAGCCGCCCTCCGTGGCGCGGCCCTTCAGGTGCGCCAGCAACGGCGTCGAAATGTCCACGGCATACACCTTGCCCTGCGCCCCGACGGCGTCGGCGAACAGGAAGGTGAACAGCCCCGTGCCGGCGCCCACGTCGGCGATCCGGCCACCCGGCTTCAACTGCGCGGCGGCCACGATTTCGCGGCGATGATCAAAGACTTCGCGGCCTTCCTTCTCGAACCGTTCGACCCATTGGCGGGGGTTCAGGTCAGGCTTGAGGAAATCGTCATTGATGCCCGGCTTGACGCTTTGGGTTTCGGCCGAGGAAAGGTTGGCCGAGCCTGACTGGCAGCCTGGCCCGCCAATCAGAAGTCCGGCGCAGGCAAGGCGACCGAGGAGAATGCGGAGCGACATTCGGGGAATGTAACGTGCTGGTCCATTGCGGGCGAGGGCCTGTTGGACAATTGGCGGCAGTCGTCGCGGCAGCGGACGACGGATCAGTGGGTGTAGCCTTCCTCACCATGCTCGGCGAGGTCCAGACCCTGGTGCTCGACCTCCTCGGTGACACGGCAACCGAGCGTCCGGTCGATGAGGAAGTAGAGGACCACCGTGGCCCCGACCGACAGTGCGAGAACCAGGCCGCCCGCCTTGATCTGCTCAAGCCACAGCGTGTTTCCAACTAGGCCCCGGATACGTTCGGCCGCGAGGTTCGGATTGACCTCGGGGGTGGCGAGGAATCCGGCAAGGAGCGTTCCGAGGGTTCCCCCGACCGCATGGACGCCGAAGGTGTCCAACGAGTCGTCATAGCCGAAGGCGAGCTTCAGTTTGGCGCATGCCAGGTAGGTGGCGACGCCCGCCAGCAGTCCGATGATGACGGCCCCGGTCGGTGACACGAACCCCGAGGCCGGCGTGATGGTGGCGAGGCCGGCGACCGCTCCCGAACACATGCCCAGGATCGAAGGCCGGCCCCGATGGACGAGCTCGATGATGGCCCACACGCACAGCCCGACTCCGGCGCTCAGCGTGGTGGCCACGAAGGCGTTCGAGGATACGGTGTCGGCCGCCACCGCGGACCCGGCGTTGAAGCCATACCAGCCGAACCAGAGCATGCCCGTGCCCACCATGCAGAGCACCATGCTGTGCGGCACGATGGGTTCACGCCCGTAGCCTTTGCGCGGTCCCAGGAGGAGACAGAGCACCAGCGCGCTCCAACCGGAGGTCATGTGCACCACGATGCCGCCGGCAAAATCAATCGCCTTGATCTTCGCCGAATCGTTCCAGAGCCCGTTCATCCAGCCGTCGGCGCCCCAGAGCATGTGGGCGGACGGGAAATAGACGATGAACATCCACGCGACGCAGAAGACCATCAGCGCCTTGTAGCGCATGCGCTCCGCGATGGCGCCGACGATCAGCCCCGGCGTGATGATCGCGAACATGAGCTGATACATCGCGAAGATGTTGTGGGAAACCCACGGGCTGTAGTCCGCATTGGGCGCCGCGGTGACCCCCCGCAAAAATGACCAACCCATGCCGCCGAGGAACGGCGAACCCTTGCTGAAGCTCAGGGAATAGCCGCACAGCCACCAAAGCACGGTCACGATGCCGGCGAGGCCGAGGCACTGGGCGAGCACTGACAGGACATTCTTGCGGCGGACGAGGCCACCGTAGAACAGGGCCAAGCCCGGGAGGGTCATGAACAGCACCAGCCCCGCGCTGACCATCAGCCAGCCGTTGTGACCGGGTCCGGGCGCGCCCACGAGCGAAGTCGCCGGCGCGCTGTTCTTGAAGTAGGCCTCCAGGTCGGCGAGGCGCTGTTCCACCGACGGCTCGGCGGCGAACAGCGTCGCCGCGGTGGCCAGGCCCAGGAACAGGAGCAAAGGCTTGAGGAATCGTTGCATTGGCGGAGTGGTTGGGGTTCCGGTGCAGCTTGGGTTTCGGATACTTAGACGGCGGCCTCGCCGCGTTCCTCGGTGCGGATGCGAATCGCCTCCTCCACGGCAGAGACGAAGATCTTGCCGTCGCCGATCTTCCCGGTCTTCGCCCCGTTGATGATGGCCGCGATGGCCCCGGCTAACTGGGAGTCGGCGACGACCAGCTCCAGCTTCAGCTTCGGGAGGAAATCGACGGTGTATTCGGCGCCCCGGTAAATCTCCGTATGCCCTTTCTGCCGGCCGAACCCTTTCACCTCGCTGACGGTCATGCCGACCACGCCGGCTTCGTGCAGGGCGTCCTTAACGTCTTCGAGGCGGAACGGCTTGATGATGGCTTCGATTTTCTTCATCGGGTGGGGAAAGTGCGGCGCGGAACCTGCCAGCCGCGCTTCGGCGGTGGCAATCGGATTCATGAGGCCGCTTCATTGTCCAACCGGTGAGAATGAGCGTAACCGCAACCATCGCGACGGCGCCCGGTGGATTTGGGCAGCCCGAAGCGGACGGTCTACAGGTGGCGGAGCGAATCCACCAGGCGTCCCCGCAGCGAACGGGCGGTGGCCCAGACGGTCCAGACCAGGCCGTTGGCCAGGACGAGGCCCAACGTGACCGAGAGCGAACGCCACGGGAAATCCGAGCCCGGCGTCCCGAGCGACGGCAACACGGCGACCAGCGCGGCCACCAGGCCCACGCCGAGTCCGAGCAGGAGCAGCGCGACGTGTTCGGTCAGAACGAGCCGGCGCAGGGCCACGGGCGCGAAGCCGAGCGCGAGCATCAGGCCGAGTTCGCCGCGGCGTTCCTGCACGTTGCGCAAGACCACCACGCCGAGCCCGACGCTGCCGAGGAGCAGCCCGAGCCCGCCGAGGATCTGGAACGTGTTCAGGTAGGTGTTCTGCACCGCGTTGAACTGCGCGAGCCGGCGCGTCGTGGGCGTGAGTTCGAGGCCGACATCCTGCAAGGCGCGGGACAACGTGGCGGAAACCGCTTCGCTGGCGGTGCCCGGCGTATCCATCAGGAAACCGCGGTAGCCGCTCTCGCTGGGGAACAGGCGCACGAAGTCCGCCTCTGCGATGATCAGGTTGCCTTGGAGGACGGAGTTCGCGACCGCGCCGACGATCCGCACCTTGAAGGGCTGACCGCGTTCGTCCGTGAAGTCGAGTGTGCCACCGACGGAACTCTTCAGCGCCCACTGGATGGAAGCCGCGTCGCCGATGGCGGGAGTTTCGCGGGCTTGGGAATTGGGAATCGGGAACTGGGAATTCAGCGCCAGCCAGCCGTTCGTGACCTCCAATCCCTTGAGCACCTTGGTGAACGTGAACGCGCCGCGTTCCGCCAGTTGCTCCGGCTTCACCCCGAGCAGACGCGGACGTTGGGCGCCGTTCAGGTTCAGGCAGCTCGCGTCGTCACCGTCGCGCACCCGGAGCTGGACGAAGGACACGCCCTTCAGGTCCCCGGGATTCAGGCCGTAGAATTCCTGTCCCTTGGCCGTATTGAGGTCCTGGATGACCGGCAGGCTGCTTTCGCCCCAGAGCGCGAAGCCGCCCGTGCCGGATTCCCGTCGGTCCGCGTTCCGCGTGGCGTCGAGCTTCATGGCGGCGATGGCCACGATCAGGAAGGCGGCGCTGGCCAGCAACGCCACCGTGCCCAACGAACGGGACGGCCGCCGGGCCAACGCGCGGAAGGCGAGCGAACGAAGGGCCGGTTGCGAGCCGGCCCGGGCGGTGTCGCCCACGGTGGGCACGCTGCCAGCCGACCCGACGCTGCGAATCCAGACACGAACCCACAACAAGCCCGCGATCAGCAGCAATGCCCCCGCGCCGAAGAACAGCTCCGGTTTCGTTTCCCGCATGGTCCAGGCCGCCGCCACCAGACCGAGCGCCAGCACGCTTGCGCCGAGCGCGGCGAGCTTGGGTTTGCGACTTCCGCCTTCGGCCACGGACAGGGCGGCCTCGTTGGCGCCTTCGTTCAACAACTCGCGGGCGGGCCGTCGCACCTGTTGCCGCAGCGCGAGGAGCATCGTCACGGCGGCCACGGTGATGCTGAGCGCGAGTCCGGTCAGCAGCGTCACGGGTGTCAGGTGGAATTCGAGTCCGGCCCCGGCGATGGCGTCGCGCCAGATCGTCGTGAGGCCCCAGAGCACGCCCTTCGCGTAGTAGCAGCCGAGCACCGCCCCGAGCACCGAACCCAGCACCGCCAGCGCCAGCCCTTCGCGGAACAGCAGCCCGCGCACCCGCGCCGGCGGCCAGCCGAGCGCCAGCAGGATGCCGACCTCGCCGGTGCGTTGCTCCAGCGCGAAGCGGAACAGCATCGCCGTGAGCAGCAGGGCGGACGTGATGAGGAAGAAACTGAAGCCAATCATCAGCCCGCCGAAGTCCTTGCCGGTGCCGCTCTCGGCCGCGCGCAACGCCTCCTCCCGCACGGGCCGCCAGACGAGGCCCACGTCGGCCGGGTTCAGGTTGGCGCGGATGCGGGCGGTGAGGGCGTCGCGGAGTTCGGTGACGGACAGATTGGAAGGTTGCCCGCCCTCACCCCGGCCCTCTCCCCCAGGAGAGGGAGTCGCGGGCTGGGCCGCAGCGGACTCCACGGGTGAGGTGGCTGAGGACAGTGCGGCGTTGGCGGAAGCCGCCCCGACGGCGAGCGGAGTCTGGGCTGTGGAGTTGTCGGTGCCGGGAGCGCTTCCCCCTCTCCCCGGGGGAGAGGGCCGGGGTGAGGGCGGTCCATCCACAAACCACCGGATCGCCGTCAGTTCGCCAAAACGGTTCGCCCACAGCTTCTGGCCGGCGGCGGGGGTGATGAATGCCTTCGGCGTGCCGCGATGCTGTTTCCAATAGGCTTCATCCTGGTCGCGGATGGGGTGGACCAAATCGAAGCCGGCGTCCCAGTCGTGTGTGCTCTCGGCCTTCGAGAGGCCAGGGAACTCGGGCATCAGCGTGCGGTCGGCGTGCAGGCCGGCGAGCGGCACGATGCTGTGGACGCGGAAGGTGTTGGTGTGTTCCTGCAACTGCGTGCCGGCATCGACGCGGTAATAGGTCAGCGCCAAGGAATCACCGGGCTTCACGCCCAAGTCGTCAGCGAGCCACTGGTTCACGACGATCTCGTCGTCCTTCAGGTCGGCCGGCGTGTAGGGCGCGCCCGCAGCGGTGACCATCGAGTAAGGCGCCAGCTTGTCGCCGTGGGCAAGGCCGTTGACGAGGTAGGTGAGGAGGGGAGTG
>JBIIUN010000156.1:0-9876 GCA_044339945.1 Kapaibacterium sp. (SeqCode) | reverse complement strand
CTCAGCGAAGACTGCCTGATCGCAGCGGAACGAAATCCAATCGGTATATGTATCACCGATCTGAACGGTCTTGGCGCGGAGCTCGGTGACAGTTGCGGGCGGGTTGAAGCCGAAGAATGTCTCGAATTGCTTCGCCAGTAGTTTCGGGCTCGTTGGCTCGCTGACGCGCGAACATCCAACCGAACTCAATCCAACGATGCATAGGGCTAACCATAAGCTCTGGCCGCCTGACCTGAATCTCAACATCGTCACCCCTTCCCATACAGCTTCGCCACGAACTCCCCGTAGCCGTTGTAGGGCAGCGTCGGCACGCGGTCGCCGGTGTCCACGAGTCGTTCGGTGGCCTGCGACCAGCGGGGATGCGGCACCCGCGGGTCCACGTTTGATTCGAACGGGTATTCCTCGGGCGACAACGTTTCCCAGAGCGTGGCCGGCTGCGTGGCGGTGAGCTCGATCTTCACGACGCTCTTGATGCTCTTGAAGCCATATTTCCACGGCACCACGAGGCGCAGCGGGGCGCCCATCTGCTTGGGCAGCGGTTTGCCATAGACGCCGGTGGTCACGAGCGTGAGATCGTGCATTGCCTCGTCGAGCCGCAGGCCCTCGGTGTAGGGCCACGGGTATTCGCGGAGGCGCGCGATCCCGGGCATCTGATCCCGTTTCTCGGCGGTGACGAACTTCACGAACTTGGCCTCGGCCTTTGGCTGCACCTTGGCCAGCAGCTTCGCGAGCGGGAAGCCGGTCCACGGCACGATCATCGACCAGGCCTCGACGCAGCGGAACCGATACACGCGCTCCTCGGGCGGGAACTCGGCGATCAGCTCGCGGACGTCGGCCTTGAAGGGTTTTTCGCACAGGCCGCCGATCTCCACCTGCCAGGGGGTGATCTGGAACTTGTCCACGAGCCGGTGGACCTGGTCCTTGCGGGTGCTGAACTCGTAGAAGTTGTTGTAGTGGAAAACCGTGTCGGTGTCGGACAGGCGCAGCTTGGGATCGTTGAACTGCGGGTTGCGGGCCGCCGCGGCATTGGTGGACTGCGCGAAGGCGTTGCCGCCCGCCAGGCCGGCCAGCCCGACGCCGGCGAAGCCCAGTTGCCGGAGGAATTCACGGCGGTTCCAGAACACGGACTCAGGCGTGACGTCCTTTTCGGTCAGGCGCCAGCGGGGGGGAGTGATGAGGTTGGCCATGGCGGGAAAGATGGACGGGAAATCGTTCCGGGCCACCGAAAAGTGCAAGGGCGGGACGGGATCAGGTTTCGTGAATCGACTGGCCGGAGGTTCCGTTGACCGCCCAAGGCACTGGCGTCCGGATTGAAGGGGGGCGCCGCGATGCGCAGGGAGCATTCGGGGTTTCTACGCCCGCGTGGCGAGTTTCCCGGTGAACGGAGGTCAACCTCCGTGGTGAACTGGAGTTTGCCGTCCCGCCGCCCCTCAGCGTCGGTCGGGTGCGGCGGGAATCGCCGGCGGGCTGACCTCGTCCGGAACGAAGGGTTCCGGTTGCCGGGCTCGCCAGATCAGCCAGCCATGGAGGCCCAGCTGGGCCAACGCCACCCACTGCTCCAGCCGGACCGAACTGAGCGCGGCCAACGGGCCGTCTGCCTGCGCCCAAGCCCGGTCACCGACGAGGATGGCCACGGACACCGGGCTCGCCAGCCAACCCAGCCGCGCGAGCATCCGGACACGCAGCCAACGCAGGCGCGCCGGCGGCACGGGCGGTTCCTCCCTGGATTCCGCGGACGAATCCGGTTGAGTTGACGGGTGGTCTTGCAAAGTCTCCCGGACTCTTGGAACGCATGACGCCTGAAGCAAGCCCAACGCCGCCGGCACCGGCCACCGCCCGGCCGGCCCAGCGAGAGAACATCTGGGTCAACCTGATCTGCAATGCCATCCTGCCCGGCCTGTTGCTCACGAAGCTCAGCAAGCCCGATCGGCTGGGTCCGGCGTGGGCGCTGGTCGTGGCCGTCAGCATCCCGCTCGTTTATGGCACCTACGACTTGGTTCGGCGGCGCAAGTGGAACGTCTTCTCCGTGCTGGGCATCGCCAGCACGCTGCTCACCGGCGGCTTTGGCCTGATGAAGATCGACAACCTTTGGTTCGCCGTGAAGGAGGCGGCCATCCCGCTGCTGCTGGGCTTGGCCGTGCCACTGACCCTGCGGACCAAACAACCGCTCGTCCGCGAGATGCTCTACAACGACCAGGTGCTCGACACCGGCAAGATCGGGTCCGCGCTGGCGGCGAACCGCAACGAGGCGGAATTCGAGCAGGAACTCGCCCGCGCCTCCTGGCTGATCGCCGGCTCGTTCCTGTTCAGCGCAGTGCTCAATTATTTCCTCGCCCGCTGGATTGTCACCGCGGCCCCCGGGTCCACCGAAAACGCCGAACAGTTGGGCCGGTTAAACTGGGTTTCGTGGCCCGTGATCGCCCTGCCCAGCACGGCCATCATGATGGTCGCCCTGTTCCGCCTGCTGAAGGGCGTCGAACGCCTGACCGGCCTGAAGGGCGAGGAACTGTTCCACCAAAAGCCGGCCAAGTAGGCGCGTGGCCGGCGCTGGCACTGACCGAAATCCGCCGCCGGATTGGATGGGGACCGGGATTGGGGGGGCCATGGTCCGCCGAAGAAAGGAATCGTCGGGCGCGTGGTTTCGGGGGCGCCGGGCGAACCAGGGCGATGGTTTTGGGCCTTCTTCCCGTTCGGTCCGACCGGTAGGTTATCGCCGTGTTTCGACCGTGCATTGACCTGCGGAACGGGCAGGTGGTTCAGATCGTCGGCGGCTCGCTTTCCGATTCCGGGGAAGGGGTCCGGACCAACTTCGTGGCCGAACAGCCGCCGAGCTGGTTCGCCGAACTGTATCGCCGCGACCGGCTCACCGGCGGCCATGTGATCGCGCTGGGGCCGGGGAACGAGGCCGCGGCCCGCGAGGCGCTGGGCGCATGGCCGGGTGGGTTGCAATACGGCGGTGGCGTCACTGCCGACAATGCGCCGGGCTGGTTGGACGCCGGGGCGTCGCTGGTCATCGTGACGTCGTGGGTGTTCCGCGACGGCCGGTTGGATTGGGACCGCCTGGCTGAACTGGTCCGGCGAATCGGTCGCGAGCGCTTGGTGCTCGACTTGAGCTGCCGGCGTCGGGGCGACGATTACTTCGTGGTGACGGACCGTTGGCAGAAGTTCACCGACTTGAAGCTGGGCCCGGAGACGTTCACGACGCTGGCCCGGCATTGCGCGGAATTCCTCGTCCACGCCGTGGACGTGGAGGGGCTGTGCCGCGGCATTGACAGCGAACTGGTGGCGCAACTCGCCGAGTGGTCGCCGTTGCCGACGACGTATGCCGGCGGAGCCAAGTCGCTGGACGACTTGGCCACGGTGCAACGGCTGGGGCAGGGGCGGGTGGACCTGACCATCGGCAGCGCGCTGGACATCTTCGGCGGCAGCGGAGTCCGATATGCCGAGGCGGTGGCCTTCAATCGCGGGCAACAAAAAGGCGGCTGAATCTTCAGCCGCCGGTTCGAAACGATGGGGACCTTATCCGTCAGACGGTGAGGATTTCCTTCTCCTTGTGGGCGAGGTGGTCCTCCAGCTTCTTGATGTAGCTGTCGGTGAGCTTCTGGACTTCCTCCTCGGCGCCCTTCACCTCGTCTTCGGAGGTGCCGTCGTTCTTGGCCTTCTTGAGGAGGTCCATGGCCTGGCGGCGTTCGTTGCGGATCGCGACGCGGCCGTCCTCGGTCATCTTCTTGCAGATCTTCACGAACTCCTGGCGGCGTTCGGTGCTGAGGTCCGGCAGGACGATGCGGATGAACTTGCCCTGGGTCGCGGGATTGAGGCCAAGGTTGGCGCCTTGGATGCCTTTCTCGATCGCCTTCATGTTGCTGATGTCGAAGGGCTGGACCATGAGCATCCGGCTTTCCGGGGCGGTGATGGTGGCCAGTTCTTTGAGGCGCATGTGGGAGCCATAGGCCTCGATGTGGATGTTTTCGATGAGGGAGGGGGAAGCCTTGCCGGTGCGGACGCCGGCAAACTGACCTACCAGATGCTCCTCGGTCTTGAGCATCTTCTCTTCGGTTTCGAGCAGGATTTCGTCGGTGGACATGGGACGGACTTGGGTCGGGTTGGTTGGAGAATTGTTTTGGTTAGCCGGTTACCAGCGTGCCGATGGTTTCCCCCTTCACCACGCGGAGCAGGTTATGGGGCTTGAAGAAGTCGAACACGATGATGGGCATCTTGTTGTCCTGGCAAAGGGCGAAGGCGGCGGCGTCCATGACCTTGAGCCGCTTTTCGAGGGCCTCGCTGTAGGGGATCGTGGTGTAGCGTTTGGCGTCGGCGTGCTTCTTGGGGTCCTTGTCGTAGATGCCGTCCACCTTGGTGGCCTTGAGCACGACCTCGGCATTGATTTCGTTGGCCCGCAGCGCGGCGGCGGTGTCCGTCGAGAAATAGGGATTGCCCGTGCCGGCGGCGAAGATGACGACGCGGCCCTTTTCCAGGTGGCGCACGGCCCGCCGGCGGATGAAGGGCTCGCAAATCGCGGTCATGCTGATCGCGCTCAGGACGCGGGTGGTGACGGAATGTTTTTCCAGGGCGTCCTGGAGCGCCAGGGCGTTGATGACCGTGGCGAGCATGCCCATGTAGTCGCCCGTGGCGCGTTCGATGCCCCGTTCGCTGCCTTGCAGCCCGCGAAAGATGTTGCCGCCGCCGACGACGATCACGACTTCCACGCCGAGTTCACGCACCTCGGCAACTTGCGCCGCCATGTCGTGAACGGCTTCGGGGCAGATGCCCAGCGCCGCCTCGCCGCCCAGCGCCTCACCGCTGAGTTTGAGGAGGATACGACGATACTTTGGCACGGATTTGGCGGTGGCTTTCTTCATCGGCAGACCGGGTGTAACAAGAGCGACACCGCGGCGTCAAACCGCGACGCGTTTGAACCGCGCCGCCGGACTGGCAGCGGGAGCCGGCTCGCGCCAAACGGGAACTAACGCTTGCACCCGAATGCTCCCCTGTTATGGTAAACCCACACACCACTTTACTGGTTAGCAAAGCTGTATCCTATGCACACGAACATCCATTTGCGTCGAACGGGGCGGCGGGGGTTCACCCTCATTGAGCTGCTCGTCGTCATTGCCATCATCGCCATCCTGGCCGGCATGCTCTTGCCGGCCCTTGGAAAAGCCAAAACTAAGGCCCAGGGCATCCTGTGCATGAACAACGGCAAACAGCTGATGCTAGGATGGACCCTTTACTCCGGTGACAACCAGGACCAGATCTGCCCTTCGGCCGGACTGGGCGGCTTGGTCTCGACCCATAGTCCGACCAAGAACTACTCGATGAACCAATGGTGCATGGGGACCATGCACGAGGGGCCAAGTTGGACCAACACGATCTTGATCCAAGACTCCCTGATGTTCCGTTATGTGGGGGCCCTCGCGGTCTACAAATGCCCCGCTGACCGGGCGACGGTGCGGAGCCCGCTCGGCAAGGGTGGCGGCGCCCCGAAGGTTCGGAGCCTCTCGATGAGCTGCTACATGAACCCAATCCGGGGGCAGGAATGGGGCACCGGCCGGCCTTATCGGAAGCAAGGCGATTTCTTGCTGGGACCTTCCATGACTTGGGTGACGATTGACGAGAATCCGACCTCCATCAACGACGGCTGGTTTGTGCATGCTTCGAGGACGTCGTTCGTGGACTACCCTGCGTCCTACCACAACAGTGCGGGCGGGCTGTCCTTCGCCGATGGCCATTCGGAAATCAGGAAGTGGCGGTCGCCGGCCATCCTGACGTATGGTTTGCGTGCCCGGACTGACGCGAATCTTGATCGGATGGACGCGACTTGGCTCTACGAGCGGACGACGACCTATTGATTGGGGGCGGCCGGATTGGAAGCGCTTCCTAACCGGCCCGCATCGCAGCCAAAGCAATCTTGTCGATACCATTTACGGCCCGCCCAAGTGGCGGGCCTTTTCATTTCCCGGGTGACCCGAGCTGTGCCTTCGCCCTCGGAAACTCGTTTAGGGCGAAAATCATCACATGTTGCCGGGCAAGCCGGTGATGTTGGACACGGCTCAGGGGATGCAGGCTCATTTCCAGGTCGACTTGGGCGGCGGTCATCTTGTGTAGCGGCTTGATGGGCACCCACTTCTCCTCGCCGCGATACTCCACGAGGACGATCCGCCCGCCGGGTCGCAGTGCGGCGCAGAGGGTGGAGATGATCTCCTTGGGATGGTCGCATTCATGGTAGACGTCCACGAACAAGGCCAGGTCGATCGAGCGGGCGGGCAGATTGACGTTGGTGGTCGAGCCGAGCACGGGCGTGACGTTGGTCACGCCGCGGGCCTGGAGATTGGTCCTAAGGATCAGCAGCATTTCCGGCTGGATGTCGGTGGCGAATACCTTGCCGGTCGGTCCGACCTGTTTGGCCATGCGCCACGTGAAATAGCCGCTGCCGGCGCCAACGTCGGCCACTACCTGGCCGGGTTTGAGGTCCAGCAGTTGGAGCAATTCGTTAGGGCGCTCCTCCTCTTCTCGTTCCTCCCGCTCCAGCCACATCGCGCCCTGATGGCTCATGAAGTGCGCGATTTCGCGGCCCATGAACCACTTGCCGATGCCGTCGAATGACCCCGGGCGAAACTCGTAGGTGGTGTCCGATAAGGTCGGGGCCGCCGTCGGAACGGTCTGTGCCGTCATGGGCATTGCCCATCCGGTCGCCAATGCCGCCGCGAGGATCAATCGCGAGCCCACTGTGGCACAGGTTCGGGTCGGAGAACTTGCTCCGGCCGGGGCGTGATTCAGGGCGGCAGCGTTTCGGGGGATTGGCATTGTTTGGGAACCCAAGCCCAACCAGAGCCGA
The DNA here is from genome assembly GCA_044339945.1 of Kapaibacterium sp. (SeqCode). Lineage (GTDB taxonomy): Bacteria > Verrucomicrobiota > Verrucomicrobiia > Limisphaerales > UBA9464 > CAIWAH01. The sequence goes on along the minus strand of JBIIUN010000156.1, from coordinate 3,041 downwards.
AGTAAAGGGTCCAAGTTGAAGCCGCGCAGGTCTGGCTCGCCGATGTCGGAACGAGGGGCATGGCTCGGCCGTGGCCGAAACGCAGTGATTTCAAGCCAGGCGATGCGCGGCGCTTTTCCCGCCAACCGCCTTGATCAACCCACCCGACATGCACGAAAGGACTCTTGCCCGAAGGTCCGTTTCGCACCCAGAGTTCCCGCGCATCCCAGCGAATCACTCAAGGCTTGAATCGGTCGGTCCAACTGGCCGTCCGACCAGCCGCACAGCAAATCTATGAAAGAGTCGTCGATCATTCCTCCCGTTACCCGCCGAAGCTTCATCTCCTCCACCAGCGTGGCCGCGGTGGCGGCCTTGTCCGCGAGCCGCTTTGCGTTCGCGCAGTCCAGCGACACGCTGAAGATCGCCCTGATCGGCTGCGGTGGCCGTGGCTCAGGGGCCGCCAACCAGGCGCTCAACGTGCCCGGCACGAAGCTGGTCGCCGTGGCCGACGCCTTCAAGGACCGGCTCGACGGCGCGCTGAACAGCCTGAAGCAGGCGCATCCCAACTCGGTGGACGTCCCGGCCGACCGGCAGTTCGTGGGCTTGGACGCGTTCAAGAATGCCATCTCGCTCGCGGACGTGGTGATTCTGGCCACCCCGCCCGGCTTCCGTCCGTTCCACTTCGAGGAGGCGGTCAAGCAGGGCAAGCATGTCTTCGCGGAGAAGCCGGTCGCGACCGACGCCCCCGGCGTGCGCCGGTTCCTCGCGGCCGCCGAAGAGGCCAAGAGGAAAAACCTGAAGGTCGGCATCGGCCTCCAGCGCCATCACCAGCCCGGCTACCTGGAAACCATCCAGCGCCTTCATGACGGGGCCATCGGCGACATTCACACCCTGCGGGTCTACTGGAATGACGGCGGCGTGTGGGTCAATCCGCGCAAGGCCGGCCAGACCGAAATGGAGTTCCAGATGCGCAACTGGTATTACTTCAACTGGCTGTGCGGCGACCACATCTGCGAACAGCACATCCACAACCTCGACGTCGCCAACTGGGTCAAGAACGGCTACCCGGTGAAGGCGCGTGGCATGGGCGGCCGCCAAGTCCGCACCGCCAAGGAATACGGCGAAATCTACGATCACCACGCGGTGGAATATTTCTACGCCGACGGATCGACCGCGTTCAGCCAATGCCGCCACATCCGCGGGGCCTGGAGCAGCGTGAGCGAGCATTGCGTGGGCACCAAGGGCAACGCCGACGTGGGCGGCCATGTCATCCGTGCCACCGGCGCCGAGGCCTGGCGCTTCCGCGGCACCAAGAACGTGGATCCCTACCAGCAGGAACACGACGACCTGTTTGCGGCGATCCGCGGCAACAAGGACTACAACGAGGCCTTCAACGGCGCGAAGTCCACCATGACGGCCATCCTCGGCCGCATGGCGACCTATTCCGGCGCGGAGATTTCCTGGGATGACGCGATCAATTCCCAGATCGACCTGTTCCCGGAAAAGCTGGCGTGGGATGCGATGCCCAAGTCGCTGCCCGACGAAAACGGCTTCTACAAGATCGCCGTGCCGGGCCAGACCAAGACGGTCTGATCCGACTAACAGCCTCACAACCCGCACCGCTGTCCCGGTGCGGGTTTTTGTTTGGCAGCCTACGGGTGAGAAGCCGCTTGCGGCCGGGGGGCTCCCCCTTAACTTGGCGCCTGCATCGGCCCACAGTCCGTGGGCCGATGCGGGCTTTTGGATCATGGATGTCTCGCAATACAAACCTCGCAAGAAATGGCCGCTGATCGTGGGCGGCCTCGCTGGCCTTTTGGTGGTCGTCTACTTCGTGGCCACCAGCGGGTGGTTCATCAAGTCGGCGGTCCTGCCGCAGGTGGCCGGCAAACTCGGCGCCGAGCTTGTGGCGGAAGACATCAGTGTCAGCCCTTTCCGCCAGTTGGAGTTGCGCAAGGTAAAGCTTACGCCCCGGGGCAGCGAAACCCTGTTTGCGGTGGAACTGGTCCGGGTTCGCTACGGCTTGTTCGCAATTCTCGGCGGCGACATCCAGGTGGACGAAATCACCGTGGAATCGCCGACCGTGACCGTCGTCGAGAAGCTGAACGGCGACAGCAACCTGTCGAAACTGTTCGCGGGCCTGAAATCGGAACCCAAGGCGGCCCAGCCGGAATCGACTGAGCCCATCAAGCTCAACCTGCGGAATTTCAACCTGAAGAATGCGACGCTTCGCTATTCGAAGGAAACGGCGGGCGGCACCGACGTGAGCGAAGTCACGGGGCTGAACCTCAGCCTCGACCAACTCGGGAATGGTCAGACGGGCAAACTGCTCCTCGGCCTCGCTGGTTCTTCGGTCCAGGGAACCAACCGCATCGCCGCCAAAGGCGAGGGTTCGTTTGCCGTCGGACTCGATGCGAAGTTGATGCCGTCCGCGGTGGCCGGACAGCTGAAGTTCGACATCGGGGCGGCCGCGGGCGCCTTCAAGGACTTGGCCAACGCAGGAGCGGGTCTTGCCTTGGACCTGTCGGCGACCGAACTGAAGCAGTTCAAACTGACTTTCAACCGGGGTAACCAGGCATTGGGCAGCATTTCCCTGAACGGTCCGTATGACTTGGTGAAACGCGAAGCCCGCATCAATTACTCGGTGGACGGCATTGACCAAAAGGTCCTGGGAATCGCGGCTGCCGCGACCGGGCTGGGTTTTGGCAATACTTCGATCAGCGCCGCGGGCCGGGTGGATCTCGCCCAGTTCGGGCAGCTATTTGCTTCCTACGGCAAACTCTCCGTCAATCAGTTCGGCCTCGTGCTGACCAACGGCGCCTCGCCGGTCCTTGATCTGGCGTTGGACTATAAATTCAGCGTCAACTTGGCCGACAAGACGGCGCTCGCCGAAAAGGTGGACCTGCAAATCCGGCAGGGTGGGCGTGACCTGGTGCGCGGCGGGCTCGATCGCCCGATGAACTTGGCGTGGGATCGCACCGCACCCGGTTTCCGCGAGGCGACGTTCACGCTCAATCTGAACGCCCTGGAATTGGCGGATTGGCGAACCTTGGCCGGGCCGACTG
>JBIIUN010000631.1:0-2510 GCA_044339945.1 Kapaibacterium sp. (SeqCode) | reverse complement strand
AGATACCAGGCGGTATTGAAGGTATCACCGGCGAAGCTCTGCCGGAGCAGGCCGGCGTCGGCCGGGGCCAGTTCGACCATGCATTCGCCGAGACAAAGGACGCGGTGGGCCATGAAGTGTGAGTGGCGGCGCGATTGCCCCGTTGAACGACCGCGCCGTGCCGCCGATGGAACCGGAGGCAAAGGGGGCGTCGAGGCAATTGTGGGTGTCCTTCCGCCGGTTGCCGTCCGAATTGTTCCCGGTTAGCGTCGGCCCGTGAATGTTTCCCCGCGGGCTGCCTTTCTTGTCATTTTGGGCAGTTTCTTCGTCTCCGGCGTGGCCGGCCTGCTCTATCAGGTGGTTTGGACCCGGTATCTCGCGCTATTCCTGGGCCACACCAGTTATGCGGTCGTCGCGGTGCTGGCGGCGTTCATGGGCGGTCTGGCGCTGGGCAATGCCTGGCTCGGGGCCTGGGTGGACCGTTTGAAGCGGCCGCTGCTGTTCTATGCGGTGCTGGAGCTCGGCATCGGCATCTTCGCAATTCTTTTTCCGGGCTACTACGAGCTGGTGCACGACGGCTTCGTCGCGGTGGTGCGCCGGACCGAGCCCACCGGCGGCACCCGGCTGGCGCTCCAGTTCGGCTTTGCGGCGCTCACCATCCTGCTGCCCACGGTGCTGATGGGCGCGACGCTGCCGGCGCTGACGAAGTTCGTGACCCGTTCCCTCGCGGAGCTGCGCGGCAAGGTGGCGGCGCTCTACGCGATCAACAGCAGCGGGGCGGTGGCGGGGACGATCCTGGCGGACTGGTGGTGGATTCCGTCGCTGGGACTGGAGATCACGGTCTACCTCGGGGCGACGCTCAGCCTGCTGATCGGGTTGGTGGCGTTGGTCCTGAGCAAATGGGAGACCGAAATGAACGCGGGGCCGGTGGCGGTGGCGGCGGGGCCGGACGAGACCTTCACGCCGGGGGAACTGCGGCTGGCGTTGGTGGGCATCGGGGTATCGGGGTTCGTGGCGATGCTCTACGAGGTGGCGTGGACGCGGCTGCTGGGCCTGGCCTTGGGGTCCAGCACGCACGCGTATTCGCTGATGCTGGCGACGTTCATCAGCGGCATCGCCGTCGGCGGCTGGATCATCTACCGCTGGAAGCGGCAGACGCGCACGCTGCTGGCCTTTGCCTGGGCCGAGATGGCCCTGGCGCTCACGCTCCTGGCTTCGCTGTGGTTCTACGACCTGCTGCCACTTTGGTTCAGCCAGCTCGCCGGGTTGCTCGCGCGGCGGCCGGAGGCGTTTCTTGCCTACGAGGTCGTCCAGATGGCGATCTGCTTCACCGTCATGTTCGTGCCGGCGATGTGCCTGGGAATGACCCTGCCCCTGGCCAGCCGCGTGGCGACCACGGAGCTGAACCGGACCGGCCGGTCGGTCGGCGTGGTGTTCGCCATCAACACCGGCGGGACCGTGCTCGGCGCGGTGCTCACCGGCATGGTGTTCCTGCCGCGGTTCGGCCTGGCCGCCACCCTGGCGCTGGGCATCACGTTCAACCTGGCCATCGCGGTGATGATCCTCGGCCGCGACTGGCGGGGTCGCCGCGCCGCGTGGTGGCTGGTGCCCGTGGCCGGCACGGCCGTGGCGGCGGCGGCGGCGTTCATCCTCGGGCCGCGGTGGGAGAAGGCGTTCGCCCAGGGCCTCTGGCGGAGTGATCGCACGCCGGCCACCATTGCGGCCTATCGCGCGGGCATCGGGCCGATCAACGTCGCCTATCACCGGGACGGCGCCGGTTCGACGGTGGTGGTGCTCGACACATCCCGCCCCGGCGAGCCCGGCCAATACCTGCTGCGCGTCAACGGCAAGACGGACGCCTCGTCCAAGGGCGACCTCTCCACCCAGATCCTGGCCGCTCACATTCCCCTGCTGCTGCATCCCAACACCACCAACGTCCTGGTGGTCGGGCTGGGCAGCGGGGTCACCGTCGGTTCCGCGCTGCAGCATCCGCCCGTGGCCCGCGTGGATGTCGTGGAGATTTCCCCCGAGGTGGTCGAAACGGCCGGCCGTTTCTTCGGCGAGGCCAATCTCGGCGCCCTGAAGGATCCCCGGACCCGGATGCAAATCGAGGACGCGAAGACCTTCCTGAAGACCACCTCCGGCCTCTACGACGTCATCATCACCGAGCCGTCCAACCCGTGGATGGCCGGCGTGGCGGCGGTGTTCTCGCGGGAATACTACGAGGACTGCCGGGCGCGGCTGAAACCCGATGGGCTCATCGCCCAGTGGGTGCAGGTCTACGAGACCGAGGACCGCACGCTCGACATCGTCGTCGGCACCTTCAGCGCCGTCTTTCCCCAGGTCAGCATCTGGCAGACGTCCTCGGGCGACCTCCTGCTCGTCGGCGCGCAGCAGCCGCCCAGGGTGGATCTCGATGCCTTCGCCCGCCGCTTCCAGGAGCCGAAGGTCGCCGCCGACCTGCTCCGGACCGGCCTCAAGCGGCCCGCCGCGTTCCTGGCGCTGGAGCACCTGCCCTTCGATTCCGGCGC
>JBIIUN010000155.1:0-9895 GCA_044339945.1 Kapaibacterium sp. (SeqCode) | reverse complement strand
CAAATACGCCCTGGTCGCCGGCGCGGTGACGGGCGGCGGCCTGACCGTGATCGCGAACGCGCCGAACCCGGCGGGCGCGGGCATCCTGCAATCGTCAAGGGTCTTCGGGGCGGAAGGCATCAGCCCGCTTGGGCTGTTCCTCGGGGCGCTGTTCCCGACCGCGGTCGCGATCGTGTTCTTCTGGTTGCTCCACTCGGTCCCGGCCTGACCCCGCGAGGGCACCGAGGCGCCTCAGCCGGCCACGGATTTGAAACCATCCCGGTCCGCCTTGAGCACATGGACCGTCGCATCCGGCAGCGCCCGCAGCATCGCGCGGGCAACGGCCTCGGGATTTTCCAGCGTCAGGCACATGATCGTGCTGCCGCTGCCGCTGAGCCAGCCCCCGATGGCGCCGGCCTTTTCGCCCGCCCGGATCACCGCGCTGAGCTGGGGAATCAGCGGCTCGCGGTAGGGCTGGTGGATGCGGTCGTCGAAACAACCGCGCAGCGCGTTCAGGTCGCCCGCCGCGAAGGCAGCCGTGATGAGCGCCACCCGGGTCAGGCAATGGACGGTGTCCGCCTTGGAGAATTGCTGCGGCACCAGCTTGCGCGCCATCGGCGTGCTGACCTCGAAGTTCGGGATCAGCGTCACAAACCGGGCGGCCGGGCTGACGGGAAACCGGACTGCCCGGGCTTCCCGGCCCACCATGCTGGACGCCGTGAAGCCGCCGAACACGGCCGGCGCCGCGTTGTCCGGATGGCCTTCCAGTTCGGTCACCAACTGGAACAATGCCTGGCGATCGAGCGGTTCGCCGCACAGCGCATTCAGGGCCCCGACGCAGCCGAGCCGGGCCGTGACGCTGGAGCCGAGTCCGCGCGCGATCGGGACTTCGCCGGTCAGCGCGATCTCGAAGCCGAAGCCCGGCTGTTTCGCCCGCCGGAAAAACAGCTTCGCGGCTTCCGTCAGCATCGCCGTTGCCCCGGCCCGGGCATCGTCCGCGATGGGCGACGTAATCGTCACGCCCCGACCCGCGCGGCGCACGACCTCGCAGCGATTGTAGAACTGCAACGCGAGGCCCAGCGTGTCGAAGCCGGGCCCGAGGTTCGCGGTGGTTCCGGGAACGCGCACGGTGGCGGCGGTCCGCGGCGAGGGGGTCTGCAATGCTTTGGCCATGTTTCGGCCGCCCACGGCGGCCGGCGCGGAGAGTGCCTGCGGGGACACGCCCATGGCAACATGGGCGTAGCCGGACACTGCCCCCGAAATCCGCCCGGTGGACTCCCTCTCTTCCACTCGGAGTGGAGGAGAGGGCCGGGGAGAGGAGGCGCTACACCCGGGTGGGGCAGCCCCTCTCCCCCACCCTCTCCCCGCTCGTGCCTCGCTGGGCGAGGGAGGCACCCGGGGTCAGTGCCCAGATACGCCCATGGCAACATGGGCGTTGGGCGCGGCGTTGACCGCGGGAAGCCCGCCTGTTCCGCTACGCCCATCCCTGCATGAAGACCCGCCAATCCAGTGCCGACGGTTTCACGCTCATCGAACTGCTGGTTGTGATCGCCATCATCGCGATCCTTGCCGGCATGCTGCTTCCCGCCCTCGGCAGGGCCAAGGACCGCGCCTTGCTCGCCAATGACCTGAACAATATCAAGCAGGTGGTGCTCGCGGCCCACATGTTCGCGGGGGACAATCAGGATTTCCTGCCCTACGCGAGCTGGGGCGACTGCCAGGAGCGGGATACTTGGTGCACTTCCAAGGGCATTCCCGGCGGCGAGGGGCGGGCGGACAACGCGATCTGGACCAACCAAGTCGCCTCGTTTCGCCGTAGCCAGCTCGGCAGCTATCTCGCCACCGAAAAAGTCCTGACCTGCCCGAAGGACGCCGCCGAACGCACCTCGGGCAAGGCCGCCGCGGACTTCAGGCGCCGCAACATCAAGATCACGAGCTACCTGTGGAACGGTTCCACGGTGGCCTTTGCCCAGGTCCAGCGGGACGCCCCGACCTCCAAGTTCAAGCTCGGCGCCCTGCGCCCGACCGGAATGCTGGTGTGGGAGGCGCCCGCCGAACAGGACCAGTATCTGTTCAATGACGTCGGCAGCTCGCCTTACGAGGGGATTTCCCAGCGACACGCCAACGGCAAGAAAGCGCGCAACCAAGGGGAGAACGTCGGCGGCATCGCGACGTTCGGCGACCTCTCGGGCCGGGCCTTCGCGCTGAACATGGCCAAGTGGTTCACCCGCGAATACGCCGGCACCAAGGTCTGGCCGAACGGTCCCGACTTCATCGGCCCCAACGACGCCTGGTATAGTCTCGACTCGAAAACCGGCGGCCCTTGAATCTCGGCCTCGCTTGAGCCCCGCTGATCCTGTTTCGGCATTCCGCGCCCGCCAACCCGAGGTATTTTTCCTCGCTGCCGGTGAACTGGCGCCGCTGGAAAACATTCTGCGGCGGCTGGGCGTGCTGGTCGGGACCGAAACCGTCCGGCAGGCGGAACCGGCCGGCGTCGGGAACATGAACTGCACGCTCCGGATCACCACCTCGGCGCGTTCGCTCATCGTCAAGCAGGCCCGGCCTTGGGTGGAGAAATACCCGCAGTTCGCCGCCCCGGCGGACCGGGCGGTGCGCGAACTGGAGTTCTACCAGCGGGTGGCCCCCTTCCCCAATCTCGCCGCCCGGATGCCTCGACTGCTGGCCGCCGACCGCGCTTGCCATCTGCTGGTCCTCGAAGACCTCGGGCTCGGGGGCGACTACACCTCAGCTTATCGCGGCACCACCTGGGAACTCGGCGAACTCCGCTCGCTCGGGACGTTCCTCGCCGAACTGCACGCGAGCTTCCGTTCGACGATTCCCGATGAAGCATCCGCCAATCGCGCGATGCGCGCCCTCAACCACGCCCACATTTTCCAGATCCCATTCCAGGCGACTAACGGGCTGAACCTCGACGCCATCTGTCCCGGCCTCGCCGACGCAGCCGGGTTCATTCTCGGCGATTCCGCCCTGGCCACCCGGGTCGCGGAACTGGGCCAATCCTGCTACCTGACCGACGGCCCCTGTCTCCTCCACGGTGACTTCTTTCCCGGCAGCCTGATCCGGACGGCTGCGGGGCCGCGGGTGATCGACCCCGAGTTCGCCTTCTTCGGCCGGGCGGAGTTCGACGTCGGCGTGTTCCTGGCCCACTTGGTCCTGGCCCGGCAACCGCCGGCTCTCCGGAGCACCTGGCTCTCCGCCTACGGCTCCGGCACCGACTTGAACCTCGGCCTCACCTTGCAACTGGCCGGCGTCGAAATCATCCGTCGGCTGCTGGGTTACGCCCAGCTACCGCTCGCCGCCTCGCTCCCGGAACGCCGGCGGATGCTCGAGATCGCCCGCGAATGGGTCCTCCGGCCGGACTCGGCCGCCCCAGGCCTCACATGAATCCCTACCTCAGCCGCCGAAGTTTCCTCGCCGCGACCGGCGCCACGCTGCTGGGCGCCGGTTGCGCCTCGCCCGGCCAACCGGACACCGTGGACGGTTTGCAGGAGCGAATCCGCGGCCTGCTGCTCGGCACCTATCTCGGTGACGCCCTCGGCGGCCCGATTGAATTCCAACCGCCCGACCAAGTGGCCCGCATCGCCGACGCACCGAAGACCTGGCGGGACGACGAAGTCTTGGACGCCAACGCCCGCCGCCAAGCCGCCGACCGGCTCCGGCTGCGCTCCTACCGTGAACTCCGTCCGACGCCGGAGTCCTACGCCCATTGGCTGCCCCACGCCGAGGCCGGCACCATCACCGACGACAGCCGGCACAAGTTTGTCCTGCTCCACGCCTTGCGGGAAGCCGACCGGCACCGGCGGAACCTGGACGTGCATGGCCTGGCCCAGGCGTATCTGGATTGGCCCGATCTGCCCGCGCTGCTCCGTCGGCCCCATTACCGGGAACTTTGCGCCGACTGGATCGAGGAATGGCAGTTTGGCGCCCGCTGGGTATTGGGCGACCGCGACGAACGCCGGGCGCTACCGCCTGAGCGCATGTGGATCGGCCTGCCCACCTGCTGCGGCCAGATGACGCTGTTGCCGCTTGCCGCGCTCCATGCCGGCCGGCCCGAGGCGGCCTACCGGGCGGCCTACGAGCTGGCGTTTTTCGACAATGGCTTCGGCAAGGACCTGAACGCGGCCTTGGTCGCAGGACTCGCGACGGCGCTCGCCGTTCCCGCCGGAACGCCCGCCGCCGACGGCTGGGCGAAGGTCGTGGCGACACTTCGGCAAACCGATCCGCTCCGTCACGGGGCCGTCCGTTGGACCCACCGCTCGGTGGACCGCTGGCTCGACGTCGCGCACGCGCAGGTCACCGCCGCCCACGGTCGTCCGGCCCGCCTCTTCGCCGGACTCAACCGCGAGTTCGCCCAGACCACCAAGTGGGAAGCCCAGGTGCCCTTCACCGTGGTGTTCGCCTGCGCGGAACTGGCGGAATGGGAACCGCTGGCCGCCCTGCAACTCAGCCTGGAGTGGGGACACGATTCGGATTCCTATGCCCAGTTGCTGGGGGCGCTCGTCGGGGCCTTGCACGGCCCGGAAATCTTTCCGACCGCCTGGCGCGACGCGGTGGAGGCGCGCCTGCGGTCGGACTACGACGTCGACGCCGACGCCGACGTCCGGCTGCTGGTCCGGCTCGGCCAACCGAAACCGGACGGGCAGCCAATCCGCACGCCCTGAGGGCGGGGCCGAGTCGGGCGCATCATTTCATCGCGGCCCCCCGGGCGCGGTTCGCGCAGTAGCCGCGGACGTAAGTCCGTGGGCGTGACTGCCACCGACTCACGGCGGCACCTACCGCGGGGGCGTCGACTGCCGGCTCAACCGCGGTGAAAAGATGCGCCCGGCCGAATCTTCACTCCTCGCCGTCGTCGTCTTCGTAGCCGTGCTTCAGGCGCGACAGATGGGCGCGCTTCTTCTCCACCTTGCGGACGTGTTTCGTCTCCTCGGTCCGCACCTCGGTGCGCTCCTTCTGGAGCTTGAGGAAACTCTGGTAACGCTCGGCCGCGAGTCCGCCCGCCGCGACGGCCTTTTTCACCGCGCAGTCCGCCTCATGGGCGTGGGTGCAGTTGCGGTAGTGGCAGCCGGTGCCGAGTTCCGAGATGTCGGCGAAGGTCTCGCGCAGGCCTTCCTCGACGTGCCACAGGTGAAATTCCCGCATGCCCGGCGTGTCGATCACCAGCGTGCCGTTGGGCAGCGGAATGATTTCGCGCCAGGTCGTCGTGTGCCGGCCTTTTCCGTCCTTTTCGCGGACCTCGAGGGTGTCCTGGAGCGCCTCGCCGTAAAGCCGGTTGATCAGGCTGGATTTGCCGACGCCGGAGGTGCCGACAAAACAGACCGTCTCCTTCGGCCGGAGCAGCTCGCGCAACGGACCGAGACCTTTGCGGGTCTTCGCGCTCATCACCAAGGTCGGGCAATTCCCGGCGGCCGCCTGCGCCTGCTCCAGCAACGCCTCGCGTTCGGCGCAGAGGTCCGCCTTGTTGAGGAGGACCACTGGCCGCGCGCCACCCTCGTGAACCATCACGAGGAAGCGTTCGAGCCGGCGGACGTTGAACGAGGGATCCAGCGCCTGGACCACGAAGACGAGGTCGAGGTTCGCCGCGACGACCTGTTCCTCCGCCTCGCGGCCGGTGACCTTGCGGGCCAGCTTGGAGCGCCGGGGCAACACGGCCTCGATGACCGCCTTGCGCTCGCCCGCCACGTGGCTCATGCCCACCCAATCGCCGACCTTGGGCAAATCGGCGTGGGACGAACTCCGGTGCAGCAGGCGTCCGGGAATGATGCCCATGCGGTCGCCATCCTCGCCCACCACCGTCACCGAATGCTTGTCCTCGCTCACCACCCGGCCCGCGACGAAGTCGGGCCGGTTCAGGGCGGCCAGCGCATCCGCGAACTGCGGACACCAGCCTAGGGTGGTGAGATCCATTGTTGGCGGAGGGTGGCCCAACGGGCCCGGGGCCAGCAAGCGCCCGCCGTCATTGCGCCCGGCCGATGTCCTGCGAGAGCTCAAGCCGACGGACGAAATCCCGGCCCCGGATCCATTCGGCGTGGCCGTCGCAGAAAACTCCGTTGTAGCCGTCGGCGCCGTGATTGTCCCACTTGTCGGGAAAGTCATTGCGGGCGGGCGGGGTGAGCGGACGGTTGCTGGGACCGACGCTGGGGCCTTCATCGGCATCGACGAACAGCCAGATCGCCGACGGACCAGGAATCGTGCCGCGGAAACCGAACGGAATGTTCCGGTGGACGTAGGTCAGGACGTTGTCGGCGGTCTTGGCGACGTGAGACGGACTGGCCGGGTCCACGGCGCCCATGAAACCGTAGAGTTCGTAGCTGTAGCCGTTGGTCGCCCACTTCGCGCGGGCGACATCCTGCAAGTCGGTGAGGGCGAACCGGCCGAGGGAGGCGTCAAAAGCGCCGTTGGTGCGGACCCGGTTCTGGGTGTTGGGGCAGATGAAGGACCGCACGGCCGGGACATAGCTGGGATACATCCAGTTCAGGTTGTCGTCGGAATAGTTCGTCGCCCCGGTGAAACGGCGTTTCGGATCGTCGTCGGAATACATCAGGCAACCGAGCCCCATCTGCTTCACGTTGTTTAGGCACTGGATGCGCAGTGCGCGCTCCTTCGCCTTCGCCAACGCCGGCAGGATCATCCCGGCGAGGATCGCAATGATCGCGATGACGACCAGCAGTTCGATCAGGGTGAACGCCGCCGGCGACCGGGAGTGGCGCGTGGGGCGGATCGACGGGGAACCAAGACGGTCAGTTGACATTGCCTTTGGTGGGACGGAGCCTGCCCCAGCTTCAGGGGCTTGGCCTCGCGCGCCAAGCTCGCCGGAGCCCTTCTTCTCCGCAAGTTCAAGCCATGATCACGAAACGCCCTCGACTCCTCCCCGTCGCTGTTTGTGCCGCCGCCCTGTTGGCCGTCCCGGTCCTCGGCCAAGGCCTGCTGTTCAGCGACAATTTCGACACCGACACCACGGCCAACTGGACCGTCCGGGAAGGCTCCGCTTCCGGCACGCCGGACTTCGGCGCAGTGTTCAATTACGACTACAGCCAGAAGGGCATCCCGGCGGCGCCCAACAGCACCGGCGGCACCACCCGCGGCGTCTGGCTGACCGTCAACAAGGACAACACCGCCGATCAGGCGGCCGTCAGCATCTTTCCCACGGGCCAGAGTTTCTCGGGCAACTACGCGCTGCGGTTCGACATGTGGCTCGGCTACAACGGGCCGGCCTACGGCGGCAGCGGCTCGACGGAATTTGCGACCTTCGGCCTGAACCACTCCGGTGACTTCGCACAGTGGTCGCTCTCCGCCGACAGCGACAGCGGGCTGTTCTTCGCCGTCACCGGCGAGGGCGGGGCGGCGTTTGACTACCGCGCCTTCGTCGGATCTCCGGGCGGCGCCCCGCTCCGCCTGACCGGCACCGCGGCCGGTTTCCTTGACCGGGATGGCAACGGCAGCCCGGAAGACGAAGCCATCAACACCAGTTCGCCCACCAGTCCCCTCCGCTTCATGTTCCCCGCCCCGCCCTTCGGCACGCCGGAGGTTCCCGGCAAACGCTGGGTCCAAGGCGAAGTCCGCCAGCAGGACGGCAAGGTCACCTGGTCGCTGAATGGCTATGTCATCGCCCAGCGTGACTTCGACGCGTTGGCAACCTCGGGCAACATCAGCCTCGGCAACATGGACATCTTCGCCTCCATCGCGGACCCCAAGGCCGACAACTTCGTGATCTTCGACAATGTCCGGGTCGTGAACCTGGATGCCGCGGGCGTCGCGCTCCCCCAGGTCAACGTGGAATCGACGGACGCGACCGCCTCCGAACCCAACGACCCGGCGGTCTTCACGATCACCCGCACCGGCTCAACCGCCGCCGCGCTGGAGGTTCCCTTCTTCCTCTACGGCACCGCCACCCCGGGCAAGGACTACGCCACCAACAACCTGATGGGCAGCGGCACAAACTTCGTCGCCACCATTCCCGCCGGCGCGGCCTCCGTCGCGCTCACGTTGAACACCCTGAACGACCTGCTCGGCGAGGATGAGGAGTCGATCCGGCTGGCTCTGATCAGCACGCCGGGCACCTACGAAGTCGGTCCCGGCATGATCGGCCAGGCCGCGCTCGCCAACGTCGGCGGCGGCACCGCGATCGACCTTTCCCTGGTCAAGGCCCACGCCTACGAGCGCGACGCCGAGGATGTCGCCACCTACCGCCTGACCCGCGCGGGCGACACCACGGCGGATTTACCGGTGACCGTTGCCTATGCCGGCACCGCCACCGCGGCCGACTTCAGCGGCGGCGTGACCACCGTCGTCATTCCCGCCGGATCCACGACCGTGGACGTGGCACTGGCCCCGAAGGACGATTCGGCCGTGGAAGGCTCCGAGACCATCATCGTCGAGGTGAAACCCGGCGCCGGCTACATCCTGGGTGTAGTCACGACCGGCACGATCACGCTCCGCGATGACGAAGGCCCGACCACCGCCCCGATCTTCGCCGACAATTTCGATTCCAACACGTCCGCCAACTGGCAGATCGTCTTCAGCGCGGCCAACAACATCGAGGACTACGACGCGCTTTTCGCCCATGACTACAGTGCCGACAACATCCCCGCCGCCCCCCGTTCCGCGGGCACGACCAAGGGCCTGAAGGTCACCGTGAACAAGAAGGAAGCCACGGCCACGGGTGCCGCCGCGGTCAACGTCTATGCCAAGGGCCAGAACTTCACCGGCAACTACGCCGTCCGCTTCGATCTCTGGATCAATGTGGACCTCACCGCGGCCGGCACCACCGAGCACGCGCTCATGGGCGTGAACCACAGCGGTTCCCGCACCAACCGCGCCAGCTACCCCGGCGGCGACGGCCTCTGGTTTGCCGCCGGCACCGACGGCAGCACGAGCGCCCTCTACCGCCACTATGTCGGCAGCCCCACGGCCAATCCGTCCTCCGAGACCATCGGCGAGACCGCCTTCACCTCCTTCTTCAGCGCCCCGCCCTTCCTCGCCCCCGGCGCGGTTTCCGGCCGTTGGGTGGACGGCGAGATCAGCCAGGTTGACGGGGTCGTGACGCTCAAGTTCAACGGCGTGCCGATCTTCACCAAGACCAACGCCACCGCCTTCACCGGCGGCACCCTGATGCTCGGCCACGCGGACCTGTTCAACAGCATCGGGTCGCCCAGCAACTTCAGTGTCTTCGACAACGTCCGCGTCCATCAGCTCTCGGAACCGGTCCAGCCGATCGTCCTCAATTCGCCCGTCCTTGACGGCAACGAGCTGGTGCTGACCTGGACCGGTGGCGCCGGCACCTTCGCGGTGCAGGGCAAAGGCACCCTGGCGGAAGCGACCTGGAACGACCTGAAGACGGGCACCGAACGCTCCGCCCGCATCCCGCTGACCGCTGACCTCGGGTTTCTCCGGGTGATCGACGGTCGGTGACGACGGCAGGGCCGGTCCCGCGCTCCGCGAAATTCAGGCTTGGAGCCGGGACCGGAATGCCCCAATAGTCTTCCCATTCACCACGTCGTTCCGGCCCAGTGCCCGGACGCTTGGTATCCTTGAATCCAATTTTGCCCGTGAGTGCGGGCATACCGGCGGGCTCGGGCGGTGGAAGCGTGTGTCACCCCCAAGCCCGCTTTTCTTTTTCCCGGGACGCCCGGACCTATTCGGCGGGGCGCTCCCCGGCGGTCGGACGCCGCAGCCCGACGACCTCGTCGCGCAATGCTTTCGCCAACACTTTCCGGTCCGGTCCGGCGCTGCGGGCGACGCCAAATGCCACCCGCGCCCCCAACCAGGTCCGCCCGAGCAAGTTTACGAAATGGGGTCCGAAGGTCATGTCTCCCCAGTAGGCCACGTCCTTGGCCACTGAGCCTTCGCTGACCGAATAATCCAAACCCACCGGCGCCACGCTCCAACCGGCTTCAAC
>JBIIUN010000154.1:0-9900 GCA_044339945.1 Kapaibacterium sp. (SeqCode) | reverse complement strand
GCATCCGCCCGCTGGAGGCACAACGGATGACGTGGGAACGGAACCTCCGGCTGGACACCGCCGAAATTGAAATCCAAGGGGACATCGCCAAGACGAAACGCCCACGCCGATTTGAAATGGAGCCGGTGCTCGTGTCATGGCTCACGCACTATCGCCGCTGCCATCCTGAGGTGCAGGTGGTCTGTCCGAACTTCGGCCGGCTGTTCCGTTCGTTTCAGCAACGGCTGGGCTTCCCGTGGATTGCCGACGGCCTTCGCCACACGTTCGGCACCTTCCATTACAACCGTGACAAGAGCCTTGGCCATCTGACGTTCATCATGGGCAACTCGGAGTCGGTGGCCCGTCGGCATTACCTCACCACGCTGCCGCAGGGTGACGTGGGTCAGTTTTGGAAGCTGGGTCCGACAGGCAGCCTTGAGTGTTGAAGCCGCCCACGGAAGGCTGTGCTCCGTGCCCCCCGAAAAACTGAAGCCGCACGAGTGGTTTGAACCGATTGAGCCGGAAGCCCAACCCACGACACCGGCTGCACCTACGCCGCCGAGTGGCCCTTCGGTGAAGGTGATTCGCCTGCTTCCGCTCGCTCAGCAGACGGACCCACTGGCACGCTACATCAACTGCACCAGTTCGGAAGACGACTGGGGCAAGAAGAGAGACCTGAGTCCGTTCTACCTTGGACCCTGCAAGCTCTACGGTGGCCACACCTCCCGCACGATGGAGAACGCATGGCAGTATTCCAAAGTCTTCGCCGAGCACGTTGGGGACGACGGGTTGCCCACCGCCGCCTACTTTGAATGGGCCGAGGAAGGTTGGAACAGGCCCAGGGCTGAACGCTATCCGATGGGCAAGGGAGCCAAGGCCGAGTTCCATTGGTGGAACGGCAAGAAGCTAACGAAGGTGGAGGCCCGGAAGGAAATCTACGTGCCGCTTTACGCCGAGCAGGTAACCAAGCCCACCAACCGGACCTTTGACGGACTGGAGAAGCTTTGGTTGCTGATGAGGGGTCGCAACAAGGGCACGCTCTGCCTCATGGACTTTGATGCCTACGACTACACGGGCATGAGCCTGACCGACGTGCTGAACAACCCGGCCAAATCCTTGGGTCACGGCTTCGTGCTCGCCATGTTGTTGCTCAAGGACCCGGCCTTGAAGCAATGCCCACTGAGAACCGCCCGCAGGTAGGCACGAAGGCCATGCCCTGAGTTTGCAAGCCGGTCCTGTTCGTTCCGTGGCTACGCCCGCCCCTTGTCCACGGATCGTCGGAGTTTTTGGGCCAGTCGTTCGGACGCCTCCTTCTCTAACAGCTTCCGTTTCACCGTCAGCTCCTGCTTCCGCCGTTGTTCAGACCGTCCTGTTGCCGCCGCCTGCAAGGCTGCCGGAGGGTTCTCCTTTCTCCACTTCTCCACGGTGGTTAGCCACGGATTTACAGGGGACACCGGAGGCTGTCTGACTTTGTTTATTGAATCAGCCGGGCTGGTGTCATTCACCCCCACATATGAGCCTGAGGGGAGAGGGAGAACAAGCTTGGTGCTTCGGCTTGCCAACTCCACCTTTGCCACCGCCACCGAGTAACCGACCTTGGCCTGAAACAGCTCCCGAACCTTCGTGGAAATTTGCCGCTCGGTGGAGGCTGTGGAAAGCCAACCGTCGTGACATGGAATCCAGAACAGACCATTTGCCCGACACCACTGACCAAGCTGGTCCACCATCAGATCGGCCTCCTGATTTTGCAGTGCAAGGGCCAAGTCGGAACGGGTGTCCAAAACCTGCTTGGTGAACTCCGGAAACTCCTGCTGGAAGAACCGGTAAACCCACTTCCGCTTCAACGTCTCCAAACGCCGGTCGGACGTGTTGACCGCCTCTTGAAAATCCTGCTTCACCTCGTCCCGACACAACGGCCTGTTCATCACGGCCGCCACGCCGTCGTAAACGTCCACGTCCAGCAGTTGAGCAAACCGTTGCCGCTCGGTGCTGTCGGTGAAGAGCCCCAGCATCAGCACCGGATGACAGGACTTCACGTCATACTCGAACAGCTCGTCGGACGAATCGGCCAGCCGCAGATTTGCCCGTCCCTCCTTCGGCATTTCAATGACGGTGTGGTAGAGCCGCCGGCAGTTGTTCCCCCGTCGCAGATGGAAATCGCCGAAGAAGGTCCGCCAGCAAAAATCGTGGATCAGGGAGTCAGTGATTGCATCAACGCCTGCCACGAGGCTTTCCGCCACGGTGAGCTTCCGCAAATTCTCGCTGACGAAATCCGCAACGACATCGTCGGAAGAATGAAGTGGCTTTGATCTTGGGGGCTGAATCTTCTTTCGCTGGAACTCCAGCTTTGTTGCACCCGATTGCAGGGCTCCCGTGGGCACCTTGTAGCTCTTCGTGAAGCCGGCCCCGTTGTCGGCACTATAAGGCTCGTTCACCTCCAGTTCGCCCATTGTCACGAGCCGGTCAATCCACTGCCGATAGCCTCCCCCAAGCTTCGCCTTGAAATACTCGGCACCGACATTGGCCCAGTTGCCCGGATGCTTCCGCCCCTCAATCAGCACCTTGTTTTGGACGTAGGCCAGCCACTCCTGCTGCACGTCCGTCAACGAAGCATCGGCAGCCAGCTTCTGCTGGAGTGAGTTGGTGACGCTGAAGACCTTCATCTTCAGCCACGCCCTGTCCTTCACTGCCCGCTCTCGTTTGGTCATGGATGCTCCCGGAGCTTTTTCCGTCGGAAACCTTCAACTGCCCACTATGTACTCTGAGAGCCAAGATGCCCAGCATGACCACCAACAAGCCAACCGATTCGTCCCTTGAAACGCTGCTCCGGCAGCTCCAGGAAAACATCCCCTCAGCCTCCTTGGGTTTCCCGCCACCGGAGGAAATGCACCGGCTACGAACGAAGTTCCAAGCCGCAAAGGTGGAGTCGTGGAATCGGAAGGCACAGGAGGAAGCAGATCGGATGCAACGGTTGAAGGACCGTGTCCGGGCAATGCTCCGAAAGGACCGACCATGAAGACGACCGCCAGCTTTGACCCCGAAACCTACCTCCGACTGATTCAACTCCTGCTCATGGGGCTGGAGGACCTGCTGACTTCGGAAGGGCTCAACGAGGATGCCCGGACCGCCGCCCTCAACCGCAAGCTCCAGTCCTACCAAGACAAGGTGGCCCGAACGAAGTCGGTGCTGGTGAAACACCGTGAGGCCGAGAAACGGAAACGAGAAGTGGAGCAGGACAACCGCCGTCGGAACCCGGAGAAGTAGGAAGGCCGAATGGCCGAGCCCCAAAGTCACCTCGCTACCGGGAGCCTAACCGACGATTTGGATGCACTTTCGACGGGTGCAAAGGCCTCCATTGTGGGTCGATGGTTTTCCTCACAATCGTAATGAGTTCGTCAATCGCCGAAGCAATGGTGTCTCGGGTTTCTTTCCCGGGACCAACAATCTCTTCGTATCGTAAGTCGCCCAATCTCTCAACGAGGGCGTGGAAATCCTCCCCTGAAATGTCCCCAAATACTTCCCCGGACGCTCGGTAGAATGGGCCAACCTTTTCGAGATAGTGGTTCCAAACGACGTTCATGAACTGCTCCTCGTGAGAAATCCGTTGAAGCTCCGAACGCCACTCTCGAAGAAAGCCAAGGAATTGTCGCCGTCGTTTGTCTGCTGCAACTTTACGCTCACGCCTTTGGGCCAACAGATGTGTGCAGAACCCTCCAACTGCCGTTGACATAGTGCCGGCACCGAATGCTAACCAATCGAACTCAGCCATTGGCTAGGGCTACTACTTTGAGTTCAAAATGCAATCACCTCTGCATGGGTTGACTTCTGGTCGGTGAAACCGTGAAAGGCTCCTTGGGCTGGTCCCATCCGTTTGCCACGGGGAGCTGGTCCGTTTGCCACCGCCAGCAGACGTAATCCCGTATCTACAGGCCGAAGTGAGTCGGAAGAGCTTCCCGGCATCAAACCTCGCCTATGGAGGGTTCCTGCACGAATCCGGCCCCTTTCCGTCGGTGGTGTTCAGCCCGTGGGGACCAACGGTTCCATCCATCACGGAGGGCTCACAATGGGCTGTCTGGAAGCCCCTATGGGTTCGTTTAGATTTTTCCAGATTGCTTTTGACGGGCCGCAGCATTGCTCGGTAGCCCTGCCATCAGATGAAGAGCAACACCGAAAATCTGTTCGTGGGATACCGCCGGGTGAGTTCGGAGAAGCAGGGTGAGTCCGGTCTGTCGCTGGAGCATCAAGCCACGACGATCCGTGAATACGTGGCCCGAGCCGGTGGCCGGTTGGTCGCCGATTTTCAAGAGGTTGAATCCGGCAAGAAGACCGACCGGGAAGAACTGCTCAAGGCCGTGGACCTGTGCCGGAAGACCGGTGCCAAGATGATCTGCTCCAAGCTGGACCGGATAGCCCGCAACACCCGGCTGTTCCTCACGCTCCGAGACAGTGGGGTTCAAATGGTGTTCTGTGACCTGCCCGACGCCGGCCCGTTCTCCCACTTCATTCAAAACCTGTTTGCCTGCTTGGCCGAGCAGGAGAGGGAGTGGATTTCCACCCGAACCAAGAACGCCTTGAAGATGCTCAAGGCAAGGGGAGTTCGGCTCGGCACTCCTCAGCCCGAGAAAGCTGTGGCTGCCATGACGGCCGCCCGTCGGCAACGTCTGTCAGCCTTTGCCAAGGCCACTCGGCCGGTCGTGAACGAGATCATGCAGACCGGTGCAACGAGCCCGTCAGAGATTGCCCGGTGCCTCAACCGCCGAGGCATCCCCACGGCCAACGGCCGGAAGTGGTGGCCAAACACGGTGAAGAACCTTCAGCAATTCAGCCGGTGAAAATGAACATCTTTGACCGACAGAACCGAGTGATTGGTTGGACGGTGGAGGATGCCAACCAAGTCCGAGTGTTTGACCGAACCGGCAGATTGCTCGGCTTCTACGTCAAACAATCCGACACCACGCACACGACTTGTGGATTCCTTGGAAGAAGCAACCAAGTGCTGAGGTTGCTTTCTCAGTCTGCATAGGAATCGGCCTTTTGCCCACGATGGCAGTCACGGCCAGCCATCGTCAGTAGCAGCCGTTCACATGGGAAACGCACTTCAAGTGGGGTTCGTCACCGCTGTCAGATGTCCAATGATCGCTTTTGTTTTTGTGACCCCAGAATGAAATAACCAGAAACCGAGCCCCATGAACAGGACTCCTGATTCGATGCTCCCAGGCCCGTTGTTAGTAACGGCTGTCCCCAATCCTGCCAGAAAGAAGAACGCCCCTGTCCACGCTTTTGCCCGCATGAATGGCCACGCCTCCCATGCGAATTTCCATCCCCACCAGAGAATAACTCCCAAAACCACCCAAAAAACAGCCGAGCCGATTCTGCCAACGTGTTCGTGCTTCGTTAGGCCCGTTATATCCATTGCCTCTCCAGCTAATTGCTTGGCCAGATCACTGCTTGCCGGAGCCCCGAATTCACGGCCAGCCTCTCCTGCATGCTGAGCAACAAGTGACTCTCTCACGGCAGCCTCCCCGCCCGCTAGCGTTACGATCAAGGTCAGCAGTCCCCAACCAACCATTATCGCACAGACGAGGTTGCGAGCTGTTTGGTTCTGAACCATTCGGTCACGAGTGGCCGACCTAGCCTTGACCCTATCCAAGAGCAGCTTCTCGCCCGTGGTAAGATTTGGTGCTGGCTGAACTGCCGGTGTGCCGGCTGCCATCGGAATTGTGCCGGCGGTTGGAACCGTTGAATCCCTCACGGGTGGTGCTGGAAGGATGACTGCACCTTGGTCCGACACTTGTCCGAGGGAAGTCCAGTTCTTGGCCCCTTCAAGCAAAACGTGAGTCGAAGGTGGCAGCCCAATTTTGTGGAGAGCCGCCAACGGCAAAGGGTCGCTGATATTCCCCTGTTCATCAATGTAATGGTATCGGTTCATTGGATTCCGATTCTGCTTTGGACCGTTACGTCGAGTGACGTGCTGCTTACCGATTGCTGTTCGTCAATTGAACGAGCCCGGACGTTGTTCCGGAGCGTTGGGATGACGACTCCCCGCCGCCTCGTTCTTCCCTTCAACGAAAGGAAAACCGCTGCTAGTCGCTTTAGAGATCGCCTCGTTCGGATTGGATGCCTGAACGGTGGCCTTCTCACTAAAACCAGCCTTCAAGAGTTTGGCTGCCCACCATTTGTTGGCTTTCAAGCCGAACACGATTCCAGCAATCAACAGGTATGGATTGGCTGCGTTTTTGACAGGGATCAGAGCGAACAGGAGGTTGAGAATTAGGAAAAGCACGCCAATTGGGATCAGCCCCTTGGTGAATGCCCAAATCCATTGGAAGAAAAATGCTGGCCACGACCAGCCCTGCTTGATGGCTACCGATTGATTACCGCTGACAAACACTTTGTAGGTCTTCATTTCCGTCTGGCTGTTTCTAGCCTCGCCACAGTTACGGAAACAAAGAGGGTGCGAACTCGAAGCACCCTCCACAAGGCACCGCCAGGCGCCCACCAAAGAATGCACCAAGCCGCACCCCGGGGGGTGCGTGCTCGGAACGGTTCTTTGGTCGAAAAACTGGCGGTTTTTGTGGAGACCGTAGCCGTCGCTACGCTAAATTTTTGATGGATTGGCTACATGATTTCTGTGAGTTCGGGACTGGCTTAAACTGCTCCCCAAGCAAAACCAAGCCGAATGTCGTGACGTGAACGTGGCAGCAATTGGGCTCCCACTACTCAAGGCTGGAACGGTCCCCAATTCAGCAGTCTTCAACGGCTGGGAGCCATTGCCCTAAGACACTGCCCCAGCCACGGCAACGAAGCTCACCAAGGAAGTCCTCTCTTCGGAAAAACGAACCCAACCGCCGACAGGCCGACCCGATTGCCGACGTTTCCCGAAGTTCCGAAGGCTCACAATCCTCAACAACAATCAGCAATTTGAGCCTCAGCATTGCTTCGTAAACCGTAGGTCGTCGGTTCAATCCCGACCACCGGCTCCAGTTTTCTCCCAGATCCCATCGGCCAAATGCCCGGGGCGCTCGCGTCAGTCACTGACCGGGCCCACGTCCATCCCGTCGTAGGATTCGAGGCCAAGTTCGGCGGCCAACCGTTCCAACTGGGTGTTGCGGGCTTCCAGCGTCTTCGGGGTGTGTTTTTCGGCCCGCTCGACTTGCAGCACCTGCGTGGACCCGTCGTCGGCCGCGGCAATCAGCACCATGTCGTAGCCCATGGCTGTCAATCGCTGCGCCGCCTGCTCCAGCTTGCGAGTGTCCGGATCGGTGAAGTAGTAGCCCCACATCAGCTCGCCATCGACGTCCCAGTCGGTTTCTGCCCGCAGGTCGTCGAACATCTGCTCCAAATTCTCCAAGGGTATCATGGTGAGGCAATCGGTGTCGGGCGCCCGGCCACGGCGCGGCGCCGGCCCTTGAATGCCACCGAACACCCCGGGATTTCAATCATCGCCCGGCAGTTTCGGCGATGATTCCACCACCCAGAGGGCGCCCGGCCGGCGGACCTAACCGCGAAGAGGAAACTTCCCGGCTCAGTCTTCGTCTTCTTCCTCTTCTTCGATGCCGGCCGTGATCGCCCATTCCGGATACGGCTCGACGGTGCCGCGCATGGCCCGCCAGAGGATGCGGTTCAACTGGTCTTCCGGGGCACGATCCACCTGGCGGAAGTTCATCCGCGCCGAGGCGAGGGCATCCTGCCGGAGGACCGGGTCGGCAATGGCCTGCGGCGCCGGGTTCATTTGGTCGAGTGGCACGTTGTTGGGCACGGCGACGAAGGGCGTGAGGTCCGGCGTGTCGGTGAAGGCGTCCCACATCGGCACCGCGCTGGCGTCGAACTGGTTCATCGGCTTCATCCCGAGGATCTGTTCCATCGTCCGGATGAGGCTCGTAGTATTGTATTGGGTGCTGACGGTCTGCTTCCGTTTGGCGTAGGGGCTGACGACATACGCCGTCGTGCGGTAGCCGCTGACATGGTCCCAGCCGGCCTGCGGATCGTCCTCGATGCCGAAGACCGCCATGTCCTTCCAGAAGGGCGAGTGGCTCAGCGCCTCCACGATCCGGCCGAAGGCCAAGTCACCGTCGGCAATGCACGCGGCGGGTGTGGGCGCGCCCTTGCTGGTGCCGCTGGTGTGGTCGTTGGGCAGGCAGATGATCGTGAGCTGCGGAAACTCGCCCTTGGCAATGAACTGCTTCAGTTCCGCGAGGATGAAGTCAGCGCGGGCCTGGTCCGGCACGCTCATTTCCCAGCCGACGTAATTGGTCGGCGAGAAGGCGCGGATCGTATCCACCATGGGATAGCTCGCGAAGATGACTTCGTCGCTCTCGCCCTTCCACGTGCGGTAACAGGCGAGGAAGTCGGGCGAACCCTTCTTCTTCGGATCACGCCACTTCACCGCGGGCGCCATGAACTCGCCGTAGTTGCGGATGCTGATCTTGTGCTTGAGCGCGCTGTCCCAGATGAAGCCCGCGGGCGAATAGGCGAGCGCGTCGTTCTCATCTTCCCCCATGCCGTCCGGATAGCTCCGGGGCCAGCCGGCGAAGGAACGTTCCAGGTAATCGGTGCCGAAGGCGGTCGTGCTCCATTGGTGACCGTCGGCGCTCAGGATTCCCGCGCAGTAGGTGTTGTCGAGCAGCACGAACTCCTTCACCAGCTTGTGCTGGTTGGGCGTGAAACGCTCGCCGAAGATGCAGAGCCGGGGATCACCATTGCCGGTCGGGATGTCGCCGAACACCTGGTCGTAGGTCCGGTTCTCCTTGATGACGTAAACGACGTGCTTGATGAGGCTGGGCTCGCCAATGCGCTCGGGCACGGCGCGGGCGGGTTGGCCGGGCCGGGGCTGCTGGAGGGCGTCGGCGATGCGTTCGTGGCGGAGATTGTCCCACACGCTTTGGCTGAGCTTCGGCAAGGCCTTCGCCTTCGGCAGCGGCACCAACGAAAGTGATCCGTGGTAATGGTGGGAATTGAACCCGACGGCATCCGGACCGGCGTCCTTGTCCTTGAACGGCTTGGGCGTGACGGCGTGACCCTTGATGTTGGCGACATGCAGCGTGCGACGAGGTCCATCGAAGACCAACGCGCCTGGAAACCAGCCCACCGGGAACAACCCCAGCAGCTTCGACTCGCGGTCGGCCGGATCGAACTTCACCACGGCGACGGCGTTCTGGGTGCCGTTGGCGACGTAAAGCGTCTTGCCGGAAGCATCGAAGGCGAGCGCGTTGGGCGAGGCGCCGAACAGGTCGCTGGGTTTGGGTTTCACCCAGATGGTCTCGACCACGGTGTCGGTGCGGGTATCGATGACGCTCAGGTTGTCCGCCGCCGCGTTGGCGCAGACGACGTAACGGCGATTAGGCGACACCGCGAGGGCACTGGCGTGGAGCCCGGTCAGGACTTCGGATTTCGCCCGCGTCCCCGGGGAACCCAGATCGATGACGCTCACGCTGCCTTCGCTGGCGATTTGCCGCACGGGGTCCACGCGGACCTCGGTCCCCCGGCCGGCGGGACCGGTCAGGTCACCGGCGGTGGGCCGACGTCCGCCCCAGTTGGACACGTAGGCCCGGTCGCCCACCAGCACGACGTCGAACGGCGCAACGCCGACCTCAAAGCTACGCAGGACCTTGCCCGACGCCGCTTCCAACTCGAACAAGGTGTTCGACAGATTGCCGCAGACGTAGAGCTTGGCACCATCCGCCGAGACCACCAGGCCGGCCGGGATTTCCTCGGCCCGGCGCGGCGCCTTGGCGTCAGGCAGCCGGATCGAGTGGGAACCGGTGACGGAACCATCCGGCGCCACGTCGAAGACCTTGATGCTGCCATTGACGTTGCTGAGGAACACCCGTCGGCCGTCCGGTGAGAACGCGATGCCGGTGTAGCTGAGCTGCCCCTTGGTGTCGGGCTTGAGGATGTTTGCCGAGGGAACCGCGGGCTGGG
>JBIIUN010000630.1:0-2518 GCA_044339945.1 Kapaibacterium sp. (SeqCode) | reverse complement strand
CGCGTTTGGCTTCGCGCTGGGCCTCGCCTGCCTGACGGCGTCCGTCGCGTGGGCCGGCAACAGTGCCGCTTTCGTTTCCCAGTCGGTGCCCACGAGCATGGAGGCCGGCAACCGTTACACCGTGCAGCTGACCTTCCGGAACAACGGCACCACTACCTGGACGGAAAACGGCGGCGTCGGTTCATTCCGCCTGGGCAGCCAGAATCCGGGCAACAACACCATTTGGCGGCAGGACAACCGGATCAAGCTCGCGCCGGGTGAAGCGATCCGGCCCGGCGCCTCGCGGACGTTCTCCTTCGAGGTCGAGGCGCCGGCCCAGCCCGGCACCTACCGCTTCCAGTGGCAAATGCTACAGGAGGGCAAGGTCGGCTACTTCGGCCAGAAGAGCGGCAACCTGTCCGTGAAGGTGGCCACCGCGCCGACCGGCTTCGGTTTCGACGCCACGCGGGTCCACACCCTCAGCGTCGGGGGCCGGAACCTGCTACGCGGGACCGGGGGAATTTACCTGATCGGTTCGGCCGACGGCTCCGATGCCCAGGGCCGTAGTGTCACCTCCGGCGGGGCCAGCGGCGGCTTCATGGTGAGCGACAACCCGGCCAAGGTGCCGCCGCCGCCGTTCCGGCTGTCGTTCAGCCGTATCGCCAAGGACACCTTGGCCTTCAAGGCGGAGGTGGGCCCGGTTCCGATCACGTTCAAGACCATGAGCCTGCCGTTCGACTTCGACCAGACGATGGTCGATTCCTTCCAGTTCGGCGGCACCGCCTATCGCCTGGGCTGCACCGACAATCCGGGCACCAAGAAGGGCTCGGGCGGGCGTTACGACACCCTGATCAGACCCAAATGTGAAATCCGCAACGTCCAGGGCAACCTGTTGGGGCTCGTGGGTGTGGCCCACACCGACAAGCCCACGCCGTGGGGTGAAGTCTCCGGGGCGTTTGGCAAGGTGCGGGTGACCATCACCCAACAGTCCCGCTACAAGTCCATGCAGTTCCACAATCACTTCGGCACCCACAACCTCGAACTTTCCTTCGGCGAGCTGCGGAAGGGTGAACGCGCGAGTGTCGAGGGCACGATCCGGGTGATGCCGCGGTGACCGCAGCCGGCCCGGTGCGCCGAGCAGGTCCGTTGGGCGGATGGGCTCGATGCTGGCAGGTCTGGCCAGTCTCGGTTGGGGTTGGCCAGACCTTTGCCCGTTACCCGCAGCTCCGCGGCTGGCCCGCCGGCCAGCAGGGGGCGGATCGTTTCGCGCCGGCCGGCGCCGCGGGCAGGCTGGCAGCCTGCCCTCCGTTGGGGGCGGCCGGGGCCACCGCTTCCTGTCCGGGAACCGCCTGGCCGAAGTCCACCGCGTTGTAGGCGACGAGGTCACGAGGCTCCATCTTTGGCCTCAGTGACCGAACCTCATAGCAGAAGTCAGACACTCCACACGCCGTCGCTTACGGGGTGTGGACATTTTGTTTTCGGGCGCTCCGCGCGGAAAACCGAAAGGCAAAAGGCCAAGGTGACCAAGGGTTTTCGACTAAGGCCTGTCTATCGCACCGCCCCGGACATCACCACTCGAAAACCGTAGTGGTGACAAAAGTAAGTCGCATCGCCGTCGTGACGAAACGAGGACAACAATACGCTAGGATGGCCAAACCCCCACGATCCGCCCCGCAACCCCCGTGAACCACTCTTTCCGCCGTAACAATCTTCTATCCACTCCCAAACGTTCCCGCCCAGATCATACAGACCCTGTGCGTTCGCACCAAAACTCCCCACCGGCGACGTGTATTCGTAATCGTCCACCTTCAAGGAGGGATGGTAATTCCCCACTCCTTTGGGTGGCGGCCAATCCTTCCCCCAAGGATAGGCCCATGGATGTGAGCCAGCGGCGATCTTCTTTTGCTTAGCCTGTGGACTCCGGCCCTTCCCCGCCCGTTCCTCCGCTGCCCCAATCCCCACCGCCCAGCTCCACTCCGCATCCGTCGGCAGCCGGTAGCGTTGCTGCAGACCGATTCTCCCGTGCTGCCGCTCCTTCTCCGTCAGCCACGCACAGAAACCCTGCGCATCCTCCCAGCTCACCTTCACCACTGGGTGCGTCTGGTCTTGGGGAAAGCCGGGATCCTTCCATTCCCCGCTCACACCTGCGTTGGCCGCGGCATACGCCGCGTAATCCGCCACCCGCGTTTCCCACACCGAGAACAGCACACTCTCTTTCCCGTCCCCGCTCGTCACCACCGGCACGAACTTCATCCCCAGACTGTTCTCGAAGGGACGGATTTGGGAGTAATCCGTGAACAGGATTGAGCGTTCCACCTGAACTTGATCGCCGGTCCATGCCAACTTCACCGGCTCAGGCTGGTTCCCTAGCTTCACCCGCCGGCACAGGTCCAGCCAGGCGTTCCGTTTGGCTTCCGCCGGCAGGCTGCTTTGCGCGATCCGCTGATACGCGGCGTAACCCTTTTCGAAGGTCGCCTTGCGTTCGGCCAGCGTCCGCTCCCGCTCCGCCGCGGCCAGCCGGGCCATCTCCGCCTCGCGC
>JBIIUN010000153.1:0-9951 GCA_044339945.1 Kapaibacterium sp. (SeqCode) | reverse complement strand
GAGGTTCATGGCGTCGGCGGAGAGGGCAAACTCCTCGACCGCGAGGTTTTGGACCGGCCGGTTAAGGTTCAGCCAGCAGAGCGCCGCCACCAAGGCCGACAGCCCGCAGGCAAACGCCAACCCCCGGCGGAACAGGGCCAGGATCGCGGCCAATTCGGAATCCGGCTGGCCGGGGCGGAGCGCCGCCAGAACCCGGCCCTCAAATCCATGGGGCAGGGGGGCGGGCTCCCGCAGCGGTGCCGCCGCCGCCGATTTCAGCAACCGATCCAGGGCGTTTTGCGGCGATTTCATGGGCGGGACTCCTTCATCAGCTGTTCCAAATGCTTCTTCATCTTCAGTCGGGCTCGAAATGCCCGGACTTTAACCAACGGCGTGCTCCAGCCGGTCGCGGCCCGGACCTCCTCGACGCTGCGCCCTTCCAGGTGGAGCAGCGTGACCACCAGCCGGTCCTCGGGATTCAGCTTCGCGAGCATCTTTTCCACCAGCTCGCGCGAGGCGACGCTCTGTTCGGCCGGCAGATCGGCCGTGTTGGCCGCAAGGTTCTGCAGGACGGCTTCCTCATCCTCCGACAGGTCGGCGTGCCGGAGTTCCGGCCGGACTTTCTCCCGGCTGATTTCGTTGAGACAGGTATTCACGGCCACCCGGGAAACCCAGTGGGTGAGGGGAACCTCCCCCCGATACTGGTCCAAACGGGTAAACACCTTGATGAATACGGCCTGCATCAGATCCTCTTCGCTAGTTCGGCGGGGTAGGTGGGAACGCACGATCTTGGTCACCAGCGGCGTCAGGTGCGCCATCAATTGCCGCGCTGCCATCTCATCGCCGGCGCGGACGTGCCTGAGGCACGCCACCACGTCCAGTTCCGGCGTTTCCATGCGTTCAGCCGCCACCACTGCAAGGTGGGAGACTGGCGGTGCTCGCATCGGTTACGGCCAAAGTTAGCTGCGGCCGGCGTTCCGCGAGAGCGCCAGCAGCCCGGCCAAACCGATACCGGCGAGGGCCACGGTGGCGGGTTCGGGCACCGGCACGACGGTGAACGATTGCACCACGACGTCGAAAGCGATGGCCGAGGTGACCATTCCGCCAATGCCGCCCCCAAACAGCCCGCCACCTACCCACCGGCCGCTCGACTGATTGAACGTGATTTTGGAGCCCGGGCCGACGGGGAACGCGAAATCCCAGTCGGTCAGCTTCGCTCCCGGACCAAACAGTCCGAGGTCTTCGCTCACTAGCAGGATGTCGGTCTTCTGGAAGAAGTAGCTGGGCGGGATCATGCTGCCCGGCATGACGGGATCGCTCTGATTGACGGTCCGGTGCAGGGCAATGCCATCCACGGGTTTGGCCAGGCCAAAGACCGTGGCGTCGTTGAGCAGGGTGACTTGGTAGTCGCTCAGCTTGGCGGACGAAAAGGTCGGCCCAAAAAGCGGTCCTGGCGGGATCGAACCGTTGTTCACACCCGGTCCGCTGGGCGGCGTCCGGTCGGTGAAGGCGCCGAAGCCAAAGTGGACGGTCTCAATCTCGGCGCCGCGGGCCGAGAGGATCCAAGCAACACTGAGGAGCGCGGCGGCCGCATGACGTTTCATCGGTGGGACGGTCTGTTGGGTGATGAAGATTTACGCAGGAAGCGGCAGCATGGGATGCCCGAGGTTGAACGGGGTCAAGGCAATAGCTTTCCACAGTTCAAGTTTGCCCGAAGCAGCCGGTCCCACGTAAGTAAGCCCCGGTAAAACGCCCCCATGAACCGCCTCTTCCGAATCCTTCCCCGCACCCGCTGGCTGGCCGGCTGCCTGGCGCTGTTCCTGTTGGTGCCGGCCGCGTCGGCCAAGATCCAGTTCGACGTCTTCGCCGGCTACGGCGACGCGGGCACGGGCCATGTCCGCACCGGCGGCTGGTTCCCCATCGGCTTCGAGGTCATGAACGACGGCCCGAGCTTCGAAGCGGTCATCGAGGTCACCTCGGGGCAGCTTTCCGGCCAGACGCTGCGGGTGCCGGTCGAACTGCCGACCAATACCCGCAAGCGCCTCGTGATCCCGGCGTTTTCCACGGCGAGTTCGGTGATGCTGCTCGATGCCCGCCTGCTGGATGCCGGGGGCAAGGTCCGCGCCGAGTCCGGGCAGCTGCGCCTGAACTTGGCGACTTGGGAAATGCCCATGCTCGGCGCCTTGCCGGCAACCCATGCCGGGCTGCCGTCGCTGCCGACCGACCGCCAGCGCCGGAGCGACTATCAGCCGGTCGTGGCGCGCCTGCAGCCGGAGTTCCTGCCGGACAACCCGATCGCGCTGGAGGGCCTGAACGCGATCTACCTGAACTCCCAGCGCGCCCTCGAGCTGAAGGAACCACAGGCCAGCGCCTTGCTCGCGTGGGTCTTTGCCGGCGGTCATCTGATCGTGGCGGTGGACCAGCCCGCCGACTTTGCCTCGGCCCCCTGGTTGCGCGGCGTCCTGCCGGCGGATGTGGGCGGAATCGACAACCGGCCAGCGGGCGACGTGCTCTTCCAGTGGACCGCCATGAACGACTTCCGGCCGCGCCACGGCTTTGAGGCGCCGACTTCAGGGCTGGAAACCCATCAACAGGGCGATGACGGCAAACCGGACCAACCCGAGGACGAAGCCCGCAATCCCTACCGCCAACTCGCCCTCGACACGGCGTTCAGTGCAGCCCAGCTGCCGGTCGTCAGCCTCCGCAACCGCGACGGCACGCAGTTCATCGGCAACCCCGCATCGCCGCTCGGCGTCACGGCGTCCCGCGGCCGCGGCCTGGTCACGCTGCTGGCGGTGAATCCGGAGCGTGAGCCGTTCAAGTCGTGGAAGCTCCGTCCCTGGTTCTTCGCCAAGCTGGCCGGCGTCTCGCCGACCTTGCTGCGGAATGACGAACTCACGTTGTGGGGCGGCCGCGGCTTGGACTCCGTCTTCGGCGCGATGATCGAGACCAAGCAGATCCGCAAGCTACCGGTCGGCTTCCTGCTGCTGCTGCTGCTGGTTTACCTCGTGGTGATCGGTCCGTTTGACCGCTGGTGGCTTAAGAAGATCAACCGGCCGATGCTGACCTGGATCACGTTTCCCAGCTACGTCGCTCTGTTCTCGCTGCTGATCTATTTCATCGGTTTCAAGCTGCGCTCCGGCCAGCGCGAATGGAACGAACTGCATCTGGTGGACGTCATCCCGCAGGGTTCCGGGTCCCAGGTCGCGCTTCGCGGCCATACCTACGGCAGCATCTATTCGCCGGCCAACGACTCCTATCCGTTGGCGACCAAGACCCCGCTGGCGGCGGTCCGGGCCGAGTTCGGCAACCTGAATACCGCGTCCATCGACAGCGGCCGGGTCGCGGTCCGGGTCAAGCCCACCGGGGTGGAGGCAGACATCTTCGTGCCGGTTTGGACCAGCCAGCTCAACGTCGTGGAATGGCTCGACTTCGACGCCCCGCCGCTCACCGCCGTGAGCGCGCCCGACGGCAAGACCGGCTTCCTGCGGGTTGTGAACCAAACCCAGCATCGCTTCCAATCCGTCTGGGTCGTGGACGACAAAGGCTACGTCCATCTCTGGGGTGAACTCGCCGCGGGGGCCGCCGCGGAAAAGCCCCTGACCCGGGCCGCGGGCCAGTTGCCGCTCCAGAACTTCACGGCCGAACGGAACGCCGATTTCCAGACCGCCGTCTCCCGGCGCGAATCCGCCTTCGGCAGCAACGAGCGCGCCCACATCGACGACTGGGCCGGCGCTTCGGTGGCGGCGTCATTCGGCTCCTACCTGTCGCTGAACAACGGCGAATCCCGAGACTTCGTCTGGCCCAACGGATTGGACCTAACCGGCCTCGTCCGGCGCGGCGACATCGTGGTGTTGGCGTGGATGCCCGACGCCTCGCTGGTCGCCCCGCTCAACCAATTTGAAGTCACCCACCAGAAGAAGGGCACGCTGCTCCGCCTGGTGATTCCCGCCCGCTGAAACGCGCCGCCGCCCCAAATCGAAACTCGAACTTCGCCACCCGACACTTCCATGACTCCTCCCGCCCTTCCCGCCGTGCAGACCCGCGACCTCAGCCGGGTGTATGGCAACATGGTCGCGCTCAGCTCCCTCAACCTCACGGTGGAAAAGGGGGACCTCTTCGGCTTCATCGGCTCCAACGGCGCCGGGAAGACGACCACGCTGCGCATCCTCGCCACGTTCCTCACGCCTTCCAGCGGCACCGCAGAGGTGCTGGGACACGACGTCGTGCGCGAGGCCGACCGGGTCCGGCACCTCATCGGCTACATGCCCGACTTCTTCGGCGTGTATAAGGACATGGAGGTGACCGAATACCTCGATTTCTTCGGCGCCTGCTACAAGATACCCGCCTCCCAGCGCGAGAAAACCATCACCGACGTGCTGGAACTCGTCGGCCTCAGCGAAAAGCAGGGCGCGCTGATCGGCGCCCTGAGCCGCGGCATGCAACAACGCCTCGGCCTCGCCCGCGTGCTGATCCACGACCCCCAGCTCCTTCTGCTCGACGAACCGGCGTCCGGCCTCGATCCCCGGGCGCGCATCGAAATGATGGCGATCCTCCAGGAGCTCCAGCGGATGGGCAAAACGATCATCATCTCGTCGCACATCCTCTCCGAGCTCCAGTCGCTCTGTAACCGCTGCTGCATCATCGAGAAGGGCAAGCTCATCTACAGCGGCCCGATCAAGGGCGTGAAATCCGAGCTCAGCGACGCCCACGCCTGGTGGGTCCGCGTGGTGGGTTCCTCGGTGAAGGCGCAGGAACTCCTGACCGCGCGGCCCGAGGTGGCCCGGGTCGAGCTGGTGGACGAGCGCCTCAAGGTGGTGCTCAACGACCTCAACGGTGACGGTAGCTTCATCGCGGACACGCTCGTCCCCGCCGGCGTGAAACTGCTCGAACTCCGCGAGGACGAAATCGGCCTCGAAGAAGTGTTCCTCCGGGTGACCAAGGGCGAGACGCAGTAACCCGGAGCGCGGCTCTCTGAGCCGCGAGTTGGGTCCTTTTATTCAGCTCCAACTTCCCGAATGCAACCCACCAAGTCGAATCCCGCCGCTGAAATCGTCCGCCGCCAGCGGATGAATAGCGGCGACGTTTCGCCGGGAGCGCGACTCTCCGAGTCGCCAAAGGCTTCCCCCAGCTCATTCCTCGGCTGGCACGAACGCGGTTACCTGCCGCACTACGATGCCCCGGGCGAAATCCAATTTGTGACCTGGCGGCAGGCCGACTCCCTGCCTGCCCAGGTCCTTGGCGAAATGCATGCCTTCGCCGCTTCGGGACGGAAACGCCAAAGCCGGGTATTGGCGGAACGCTCGCTGGACGCGGGTTTCGGTTCCTGCCGGCTTCGCGATCCGGAGGCGGCTCTCGTGGTGGAAACTGCGTTGCGGCATTTCGACGGCACCCGATACCGGCTCTGCGCCTGGTGCGTCATGCCGAACCACGTCCATGTGCTGTTCGAAACCTTCACCACGCCCATGCGGGAACTGGTGGAATCCTGGAAGAAGTTCACGGCGTTGCAGTTCAACCGGGCTGCCGGGATCGAAGGTGCCTTCTGGCAGGCGGACTATTGGGACACCTACATCCGCGACGAGGGGCACTTCTGGCGGACGGTCCGCTACGTCGAGGACAACCCGGTCAGTGGCGGTCTAGTCCGCCAGCCAGAAGAATGGCCGTGGTCCTCGGCCCATCCGCAATGGCGCTGGACGGACGCGCCGGGAACGAGTCGATGGCATGGCGCCCGACTCAACGGACCTCCAACGCAATGAATCCCTCCGACTCGCGCCCGCGTCCAACCGTTGGCTTCGGCTTGGCGAAAGCCGTTGGCGGCCGCCTAGTGTCGACGGGAGCGCGACTCTCCGAGTCGCCAGTGATTCCCAATCCATTTGGAAGTTTGCCCAACGCGGCTCAGAGAGCCGCGCTCCCGGTCTGGGCCGTCATCATGCCCAGCGGTGGGTCGGGTTTATCCGCTGAACAAGACCGGTCGATGTCCCGGCCGGAAGAGCCATGCTCCCCATGAACGCCGTCCTCCAACGGGAATTAGTCGTGCAGGCGCGCCAGCGGCGGACCTACTGGTTCCGCTTCCTGACGGGCTTGGCGCTCGCGTTGGCGCTGGGGATGCAGCTCATTTCCCTCGGCGACCTGGCCCGGGCGATGGGCCTGTGGCGGGCGGGCCCGTCGGGCGCGGAACTTTTCGCCACGGTCCACACGATCATCAGCGTCTTGCTGCTGTTCACGGCGCCGCTGATCGCCGCGGACAGCATCGCCCGCGAGCGGCGGGAAGGCACCCTGGGCCTGCTCGCGCTCACGCCGCTGCGGCCCTCGGAAATCGTCCTCGGCAAGGTGGGCGCGCACGTCATCCGGCTGTTCTCGCTTTGGCTGGTGAGCGTGCCGGTGCTGATGATCCCCGTGCTCATGGGTGGCGTGAACTGGGTGGACGTGAAGTGCGCCCTCGCTGTCGAGTTGTCCGTGCTCTGCGGCGGACTGGGGGCTGGCTTGATCGCCACCAGCGTCGCCAAACGCTGGAACGTCGCCGCCGTTCTGGCCCTCGGGCTGACCCTGCTGTTCGGCCAGTTGATCGCCACCACGGCGGGGCTGATGTTGGCGTATCTTGGTCATGAGCATCCTGGGGTGGCCTTTTCAATTCGGGGTTCCGGCGTTGACCTGCTGCTGCGCGCGTCCGCCATCCCATGGATTGCGGCTAGTGGATTGTTTTTAGGTGGGTTCGGGCCTTCTTTGGCCCTCGCTGGCTCCTGGCTACCTACCGTAATCAGCTACTTCCTCATTGGCGCCGTGCTTGCCGCCTCCACGATCTTGCTCCTCTCGGTGTTGGTCGCGGGCTGGCGAGTTCAGCGGGTGCTGCGAATCGAGGCCGCGGGCATTCCCGACCGGGCCGCATTGCGGGCGACGACGGGCGGCCGGCGCCTGTTTGGCCGCGTGCGCGAGTATCAGCGGCGCCGCTGGCTGTTTGAGAACCCCGCCCGGTGGCTGTTTGCCTACGCAAATTTCGCCGGCCTGATCCGCTGGGGCTGGGGCGCCTTCGTGGTGCTGACCGGCACGCTGGCCCTCGTGGTCGGCGGCCCCGGCGAAGGCAGCGACTGGAGCGTGCTCGTGGCGGCCCAACCCATGCTGATGGCCATCGGCACCAGCTTGGCGGCGGCGGCAAGTTTCCGCCGGGAAATCGAGGAAGGAACCCTCGAACTGCTGCTGGTCACGGGCCTGCCCGCCCGGAAGCTGGTGGCCGGGCGCATCGGGCAGCTTTGGTCCGATTCGTGGCCGGCCGTGTTGCTCAGCGGCCTGATCCTGGCCGCGATGCTGATCGGTGGCAGCGCCAATGGATTCGCCGGCGACGCGCTGGTCATGTGGTTTGCCGGCGCCGTATCCGTCTTCGGCGCCGTGCCCATTGGCGTGCGATACGCGGTGCGTCGGCTCAGTCCGCTGCACGGCTGGCTGTGGACCGTCCTCACCACCGGGTTCCCGCCGCTGCTGCTGGGCGGCGCGACCGCGATCATGTTCTGGGGCATCCGCCGCGGCGGCGACATGAGCGATGCCAGCAGCCAGGCCGCGTTCGTGCTCGGCTTCGTGGTCACCCAGTTCGCGTTGGCACGGACTTGGTTCTGGCTGGCCGCCAACGACCTGCACACCCGCCTGTTCATGCTCAAGCCGTTCCAGCGGCGCCCGAGGTAGCCGCCGCATGTGGTCCATCATCCAGCGTGAACTCCGCGAGCAGGCCCGCCAGCCGGCGACGTATTGGCTGCGGCTGATCGGCGCGGTGCTGTTGCTGGTGCTGTTCTGGCTGGTCTGGAATTCGAACCTGGCCCGCGCCATCAACAACGGCCGGGGTTACTTCGTCGGCCTGAACCGGATCCTGTTCTTCACGATCTGGCTGATCGGCCCCGTGCTGACGGCCGACTGCCTGAGCCGCGAGAAGCGCGAGGGCACGTTGGGCCTGCTCTTCCTCACGCCGCTGCGGGCGCTGGACGTGGTGCTGGGCAAGGGCTTCGTGAACGCGCTGAAGGCCTTCGCCATGCTGTTGGCGGCGTTGCCGATCCTGATCATTCCGGTGCTGCTCGGCGGTGTAAGTTGGCCGGACGCGATCCGGATGTTCCTGCTGCACGGCGCGGCGCTCGGATTGGCACTGACCGCGGGAATGGTGGCCTCGTCGTTCACCTCCACCTGGATCCGGGCGCGGCTGCTTTCGTTCGTCCTCGCGGTCGGCGCCGGGGTGCTGTTCCTCCTGCTCCACGTGACCATGACCGCCTTCATGGTGTGGGTTTCCTCGACCGGCCCGGCCCGCATGGATTTCGGCCAGATGATCGCCAACAACTTCCAGACCCTCTGGTTCCGCTACAGCATCATCCTCCGCAACCCGGCGTATTTCTGGCGGGACTTCGGTCTGGTCACCGGCGGCTGGGCGTCGGTGCGCTTCGCCCTTGGCGTGTTCGGCGTGTCGCTGCTGCTGGTGCTGGCCGCGATCGGCGTCGCCACCCGCGCAGTGAAGCGAACCTGGCAGGCCGAACCTCCTTCGCCCGCGTGGCAGCGGCGCATCCGTTTCTTCACCGACGTGCGGGTGTCCCGCGGCTGGTTCCGGGAGCGGATGCGCCGGCTGATGGACTTCAACCCGGTCTGGTGGCGGCACACATCGACCTGGTCGGCCCGGGTGACGACGCTCGGCTGGCTCGGCCTCTCGATGATCCTGCAGACGGCGGCGTTCACCGGCTTTGGCATCGGGGCGGTGCGGGCCAACTGGGTGCTGGAAAAGCTGCTCCTGTTCGGCGTCGCGTTCAGCGCCGCCTCCAGCTTTCGCCGGGAACGGGAAACGGGCGCCATGGAACTGCTCCTGGTCACCGGCCTGGAACCGGCGCGAATGCTGCAAGGGCGGTTGCTCGCGTTGGCCGTCCAGTTCGGGCCGGCAGCGCTGCTGGTGTGGGGCATCCCGGTGATGCTGGCCTGGGCTGACCGCTCCTCGGTTTACCTGCCGCCGCTGTGGTCGCTCGCCTGGATGGTGCCGACCGCGCTGCTGGGGCTCGCCCTGTCGCTGTCCCGCGTCAGCTTCTTGGTCTCATGCCTCATCGCCGCGAGCGCCCACCACGTCGTCGCGACGGCGAAGATGCTGTTCGCCAGCCTGTTCCTGAAGGTCGAGGACGTGAGCTTGGGCAATCTCGCGCTGAGCCCGCAGTCGGCGACCGAGTTCTTCCTCCAAGACTACCGGTGGATCTTCGGCCTGTTCGAACTGGCGGTGATGCTCCTCTTGGCGCGGTCCGCGTGGCGGTATTCGGTGCGTAGCCTTGCACAGCGGACCTTCCTGGTCGCCTCGCCGCGCGTGCCGGCGGCGGAACCCTCGCCGGTTCCGCGGAAAGCAGAGGTGCCCCGGTGACCCTCCTCCCCGTCGTCGCCCGCGAACTGCGCGTCGCCGCCCGGCGGGGTTCGTCGTATTGGGGACGTTCCCTCGCGGCGCTGGTCGCGATGGGCGTGTTCGCGTGGATCTTCCTCCTGGAACGCCACGCGGCGCCGTCCCAGATCGGCCAGACGCTGTTCCGGGTCATCGCCGTGCTCGCCTATGTGTTCGCCGCGCTGGCCGGCGTGCTGTTCAGCGCCGACAGCATCAGCCGCGAGCGGCGGGAAGGCACGTTGGGTCTCCTGTTCCTCACGGACCTCCGCGGCGTGGATGTCGCCCTCGGCAAGCTCACCGCCTCGTCGCTCGCGGCGGTGTATGGACTGCTCGCGGTGCTGCCCGTGCTGGGGGTGTGCTTGCTGCTCGGCGGCGTGACCGGGGCGGAATACGGCCGGGTAATGCTGGTGCTCCTCTGCGCGCTCTTCACCTCGCTGGCGTTGGGCTTGCTGGCGTCCACCTGGGCGCAGGATTCCGTGCGGGCCGTCGCGTCGGCGTTTGGCCTGACCGTGGCGTGGCAGTTCGGCGTTCCGCTGGTCTGGGCTGTGTCGGGCTTGGTGCTGGAACGCCTCGGGTTCGACTGGGTTGGAACA
>JBIIUN010000166.1:0-9555 GCA_044339945.1 Kapaibacterium sp. (SeqCode) | reverse complement strand
TTTTTGCTTCATTTCCGGGGCCGCAGGTTAACCAGCCCGGCGGGCCGGGGAACATGAATTTCACTGCCGGACAACGGGCTGCCGCCCCCTTGGCGCCGTTGGTGGCTTTCGTTGCCGTTTTGACCCTAGCCGATCCGCCGGGTTCCGGCCCAGCCTCAGCGCCGAACGTCGCCATTGGCCGCATGAAACACTTCCTTCGCCTCGCCGGGCAGGCACTTCCGCTGCTGGCCTGCATCCTTTTCCTCGGCTGCCGCACGCGGCTGGCGCCGGTCACCGCGGTGCCGCCTGAACTGCGCGCTCGCTTCGGCCTGGCGCCGTTTTACCAGAAGGGGATCCAAGTCGGTCCGTTTCCCATCGTGGGCTCGACCAACCTCTCGGATCACGCCCTGCGGGAAGCCGCCTGGATCGTGAACCGGATGGTGGGGCACCGCCCCGACGTGCTGGCCGCCATGGCGTCCAATCACACGCGGCTCGCCGTGATGGCCTACAACGAGTTCACCACCGATGTGCCGGAACACGCCGGCCTCACACCACGGGTTTATTGGGACCGGCGGGCGCGCGGACTCGGCGCCACCCCCAACGCGCCGGCCGTCAGTTGCGGCGAGGAAAACATCCTTTCCTACCCCGGCGACGTCTATCCGACGGAAAACATACTGATCCACGAGTTTGCCCACGCCATCCACGAGATGGGCCTGCGGCCGCTGGACCCCAGCTTCGATGCCCGGCTGGTCACCGCCTTCCGCGGCGCGACCAACCAGGGTCGGTGGAAGGGAACCTACGCGGCCGTGAACCATCACGAATACTGGGCCGAGGCGGTGCAGTGCTGGTTTGACGACAACCGCGAGAACGACGCGCTCCACAACCACGTCAACACCCGCGCTGAGCTCAAGGAATACGATCCCACCGTAGCCGCGCTGTGCGCGGAGGTGTTCGGCGACCGCCCGTCGCGTTACCTACGGCCGATGAAACGCCCCGCGGCCGACCGGGAGCATCTCCGGGGCTTCGATCCCGCCCAGGCTCCCACCTTCCGGTGGCGCGCGGAGTCGGTGCCCGCGCGGCCCTTGGTCCGGCTCTACACCGCGGCCGGGGAACTCGAACTCGAACTCGATACGCGCGCCGCGCCGCTGACCGTGACCAACTTCCTGCGTTACGTTCACGAGGGCTTCTACGCCGACGGCCAGTTCTTCCGCGCCGTCACCGCCGACAACCAACCGACCAACGCGGTGAAGATCGCCGTGCTGCAAGGCCAGGCGAACCCCGCCCGGACCAACGAGTTCTTCGCGCCCATCCCGCTGGAACGCACCCGCGACACCGGTCTCCGGCACCGGGACGGCACGGTTTCCATGGCCCGCGCCGAGCCGGATTCGGCCCAGGACCATTTCTTCATCTGCCTGGGCGACCAACCGGAACTCGACTTCGGCGGCCGGCGGAATCCCGACGGGCAGGGCTTCGCCGCCTTCGGCCGGGTGGTGAAGGGGCTGGAACTGATCCGCGGCTTCCATCGGCAGCCGGTGAACGGCCAGATGCTGCGGATGCCCGTAAAGATTCAGCGGGCCATCCGGCTCAACTGACGGTCTGGTTCCAGCGCGATGCCGGTGCCCACCGTGGCATTTCCCGCACGGCTGCCTGGCTCCCGGCCAATTCGGATTCCATGGCGGCCGTGTAGTGGGTTTCGATCTGGCCGACGATCCGGTCCCAACCCAGCCGGCAGACATCCTGCCGGGCCTGAACCCCAATGCGCGCGAGCGTCGGAGCCTCGCCGGCCGCGGCGGCCGCGATCTGCAAAAACGCGGCCTCGTCTCCGTAAGGGACGGTCCAACCGTTGTCCCCGTGCCGGATGACCTCGCCGGCGGCGCCGTAGCCGAACGCGACCACTCCCAATCCGCTGGCCATTCCTTCCAGGGTCACGTTGCCGAATGTCTCGGTGATACTCGGGAACAGGAGCAAGTCGGCCGAGGCATAATGGGTCGCCAGATCCTCCCCCAACCGGCGCCCCGCAAAGACGGCATCCGGGCATTGGGCTTGCATGGCGCCGCGGGCCGGGCCGTCGCCCACCAATACCAGTTTCGCGTCGGGCCGGGCCGCCCTGATCCGGCCGAAGGCGGCGGCAAGGAGACCAAGGTTTTTTTCCGGGGCCAACCGGCCCACGCCGATTGCGACCAACGTCCCGGGGCCGGCCCCCCAGCTTGCGCGCAACGCGGATGAGCGTCGGGCCGGGTCAAAGAGTTGCGTGTCCACGCCCCGGGCCACCACCCGCAGGCGTTCGAAACCGTCCGCTTCCAAGTCCCGGGCGAGCGCGGCGGTGGGGACCATCGTGCAGGCGGTGAGATTATGGAAACGGCGCAGGTAGCCGAGGATCGGCCGCTTGAGGAAACCGATCCCGTAGTGGCGGCTGTAGGCGTGGAAGTTGGTCCGGAATTCCGACACGACGGGAACGCCCAGCCGCCGGGCAGCGCGCAACGCGGACCATCCGAGCGGGCCCTCCGTGGCAATATGGACGACATCCGGCCGCTCCGCGCGCCAGCGGCGTTCCAACCGGCGCCCGGCGGGCAGCCCGACCTTCAGCTCCGGATAGCGCGGGATGGGCAGTCCCACCGTGAGCAGTTGGGCAAGTCCGTCCGTCCGCACGGGATCATCGGCCGGGCCCTGGCGCGGGCGGATCAGGTCCACTTGATGCCCCCGGGCCACGAGGCCGCTCACGACGCGGGCCACCGTCATGGCGACGCCGTTGATTTCGGGAGGATACGTTTCCGTCACGAGGGCGACCCGGAGACGGCCGCCACGGGAATTCGCCAACGATCCAACAGCCGGGCCATGCGATGGAGCCATTGGTTCCCCAGTATCAATCCTTCGGCGACGGACCGGTGGCGAACATTTGATATTCCGGTATCGAAACACGGCTGCCACGGGACCTTCACACGGACATGGCCGATTATGGGCGGAGCCCGCGGCCGTCGGGCTCATCAATTGCCACATCCTCCAAGCCCATGACCCTCAAGCCCTACCTCGAAGCCCTGCGCATCCAGCGCTGGGACGACCACCGCTACTACCACCACAGCCGCATCAACCAGTCGCTGCACTTCGTGAGCGCGGCCAGCTTCCTGGTCGCCTATGTGCTGCTGTTCATCAACCCCGCGGTCGCCGCGCTGGTCGCCTGGGGCATCTCGATGACGACCCGGCAGTCCGGCCATTTCTTCTTTGAGCCGCGCGGCTTTGACCACGTCAACGACGCGACCCACGAGCACAAGGAAGACATCAAGCTGGGCTACAATCTCCGCCGCAAGGTGATCCTGATGGCCGTCTGGGCCGCGGCGCCGGTGGTGCTCTGGCTGAGCCCGTCGCTGTTCGGAATGTTCGAACCCGGGGTCGGCCTGGAAGGCTACCTGCACAATCTCGGCCTCGCGTGGCTCTACGTCGGCGCCGGCGGGCTGGTATTCCGCACCGTGCACCTCTTCTTCCTGAAGGACGTCATGACCGGCCTCGTGTGGATGTGCAAGATCATCACCGACCCGTTCCATGACCTCATGCTTTACTGGCGGTCGCCGCTCGCCCTGATGCGGGGCGAGCTGATTGATCCCATGCTTCACGCGCACCACGCGCCCTAACTCCGCCAGCGTTGCCAGAGCATCTCCTTGAGCAGGCCGCGCCGGATGGCCCGATTGGTCTGTCCGGCGTTCTCCCACCACCAGCCGTCCCGCTGCATGGCCTGGGCGGCCCGGACAAACCGGGCCGCCACCTCGGCGAAGTCCGCGTCGGTGAAGTTCAGGCTGAAGATCAGCCGGCCGGTGCCGATCCAGCTCAGGGCCAGCCCTTCGGCGCGCAGGTAGAACTGGAGCATCCAGTTGTAACGCGATGGCAGGGTGTAGAACACCGTCCAAACCGACGAGAAATTGGCGACCTGGACCGGCACGCCGGCGATCTTCAACTGGGCGTTGAGCAGCGCGGCCCGGCCGTCCCAGCGCTCCTCGAGGCCCTGATAGATGGCCTGGACCTCGGGGGTCTCCAGCCGTTCAAGGAACACCTGCATCGCGGCCATCACGTAGGGATGGGAATTGAACGTGCCGCGGGCGAAACAGATATCGCCCGGACGTTCTTCCCGGAACCGCTTCATCAGGTCCTTCCTTCCGCACACCACGCCAACCGGAAAGCCGCCGCCCAGTGTCTTGCCGTAGGTCACCAAGTCGGCCTGGACGCCGAAGTATTCCTGCGCACCGCCGGGAGCGAGCCGGAAGCCGAGGAACACTTCGTCCAAAATCAGGACGATGCCCCGGGCGGTGCAGACCTCGCGCAGCTCCTTGAGCCAGGCCGTGTAGGCCGCCCGGTCGAACTTTGCGCGTCGGCTACTGTCCACCAGCGTCGAATCCCCGGGCGCCGCCACGTTCGGATGCAACGCCTGAAGCGGATTCACCAGCACGCAGGCGATGTCCTTCCGCGTGCGCAGGACACGCAACGTATCGGCGTCCATTTCCTTCAGCGTGTAGGTCTTGCCCGGCGGCATGGGGTTGCCGGGTCCTGGCTGCACGTCGTCCCACCAGCCGTGATAGGCGCCGCAGAACCGCACGAGGTATTTCCGGCCGGTATGGTAACGCGCCAACCGGACCGCCTGCATCACCGCCTCGGTGCCGGACATGTGGAACGAGACCTCGTCCTTGCCCGAGAGACGGCACAGGCGCTCCGCGTTCCATGCCACGGACGGATGGAAGCTGCCCAGGACCGGGCCAAGGTTTTTCGCCCGTTCGCCGGCTTCGGTCATGCACGACTTGTAGTAGTCGTAACCCATCACGTTGACGCCGTAGGAACCGGTGAGGTCATAGAACCGCTGGCCGTCCAGGTCAGTGATGGTGACTCCGTCGCTCGCCTCGACGAAGCCGCCCAGCTTGAAGTTTTCCCGGAAGAATTTGCTGAACTGAAACGGCACCCGGTAGGTCCGGGTGAACTGCATGTCGGAGACCCGTTCACCCGCGGCAACGGACTGGGCGATGGACTTCGGATGCCGTCCGGCAAAATGCCGGGCCAGGCGTTGGAAGCCTTCCCGGCGGCGGGTGACGAATTCGGCCGGGGCGCCATCCGCCGCAAAGAACTGTTCCTCCCCGTAGGAATATCCGGGCAGCAGCCGCGCCACCCGTTTGGCCATCCGGGAATGGCCGGCGAGCGACCGGTGTTTGGCCAACGACAGTTGCAGGCGGCGACGCGCGAGGTGGAACGCCACGGCGGCCGGCGGCAGGCCCAGCAAGGAATACGTCAAGATGTCAGCCATGAGGAAAATGCTTAAAATGCCCAAACTGCCGAAGTTCGTCCGTCCCCCGCTGCCGCGGGGCGCCCAGCTCAAGGCGCTGCGCGACAAGCTGCTGCTCCAGGAGGACCTGAACTTCCTGGTCACCAACCGCATCCCGCGCGTGCTCCTCACGCGCCTGATGGGCCGCTTCAGCCAGATCCGGAATCCCGCCGTCGCCAAGTGCTCGATCGCGGCTTGGCGGCTCTTCACGGACCTGGACCTCAGCGACGCGAAGGAACGCCGGTTCGCCAGCCTGCACGACTGCTTCACGCGGGAGCTCATTCCCGGCGCCCGGCCGGTGGACCCGGCCACCGACGTCATCGTGAGCCCGTGCGACGCGATCGTCGGCGCCTGCGGACCGGTCGAGGGCAACCGGGTGTTCCAGGCCAAGGGGTTTCCGTATACTCTGGAGGACCTCTTCGGCAGCGCTGCCGCGGCGGCTCCGTTCCACGATGGCTGTTACGCGACCCTGCGGCTGACCTCGACGATGTATCATCGGTTCCACGCCCCGGCCGACGCCCACGTCCATCACGTAACCTACCTGAGCGGCGACACGTGGAACGTGAACCCGATCGCCCTGAAGCGCGTGGAACGCCTCTTCTGCCGCAACGAGCGCGCCGCGGTGCATCTGCGCCTCGCCACCGGACAACCGGTGGCGCTGGTCGCGGTGGCG
The DNA here is from genome assembly GCA_044339945.1 of Kapaibacterium sp. (SeqCode). Taxonomy (GTDB): domain Bacteria; phylum Verrucomicrobiota; class Verrucomicrobiia; order Limisphaerales; family UBA9464; genus CAIWAH01. The sequence goes on along the minus strand of JBIIUN010000166.1, from coordinate 3,607 downwards.
GCAATCTTGGTGGCCGCCATTCGGCTGCATTTTCTGGACGTGCTGTTGCACCTGCGCTGGAAAGGCCCGAACGAGATCCCCTGCGACGCCGACGTCATCCGCGGCGAGGAACTGGGATGGTTCGAGCACGGTTCCACCATCATCGTGTTCGCCCCGAAAGGCTTCAAGCTCTGCGCCCCGATCGTGCCTGGCGCCGGTCTGCGCATGGGCCAGCCGCTCATGCGGATTCCGGCCGAATAGCCGTCGGGTTCACCTGGCCCTCACCTCCGCGTCACCGAATCTTTGCCGGCGGCGGGACGCGGAGTGGGCGGGTTCGGCCAGATTGTTCCGGACCTACTTCTTCCGCCGCACCGTCGCCCGGAGGCGAACCACTTCCGCCAGCGTGTTACGGGCGAGCTGGTCATTCGGGTCCAGGCGCACGGCTTCCCGCAGGTGATGCTCCGCTTCGGCCAGCCGGCCCCGTTCCCCGAGGGCAATGCCCAGGCTGCCATGCGCCTGGGCATGGTCCGGATTCAGCCGCACCGCCTCGGCAAATTCCCGCTCCGCCGCGACGGCGTCCTTCCGCTGCTGGTGGAGGATTCCCAGGTTGAAGTGGGCGTAGGCATCCGCCGGATTGAGCTGGATCGATTTCCGCAGCTGCTCCATGCCGCCGGCCACGTTGCCGAGCTGGGCCAACGCGGTGCCCAGCCGGCTGCGGGCGTGGGCATCGTCCGGATTCAGGCGCAGCCGATACTGCTGGTAGGCGACGATGTCCGGGATGGCCTTCATCCCGTAGGCGTTCCGCAACTTGGCCAAGCCCTGCGGGGTGTTGGGGAGCATCTGCAGCCAGAGCTCGGCCATCTCGTCCTGGGTCTGCACCCCGTAGCGGACGCGGACCGGCGGGTGATTCGGGTTGAAGGGGTTGTTGGTCGTGTTGTCGAACACGTAGCGCATCAGCAGGCGCGTTCCGGCCGGCAGGGACACGGGTTCGGCGAACCGATAGTCTCCCTGCCAGTTGAAGTTCCATTCAGGGATGTGCAGCAACAGGTTGGTCACCCCGTTGGGCAACACCGCCAATCCCCGCAGGTCCCGCCCCAGATAATGGCAATGCGGGTTCACGCCGATCAGCGTGACGTCGGCCGGCAGCGTGAACGCATCCTCGACCACGTGATTGCTGACGCCGGGCGGGATGTCGAGGGTCAGCGAAGCGAGGTCCAGCTTGAAGAACTCCCGCTCCGGCGGGCGATTGGTGAAGTAGAAGCCGATCCTCGGGGCAATCAGTTCCGGCCGGCCGGATGGTTGCAGGTGCAATTGCACCACCAGGTCCGCACCGGCGGGCAACGTCCACGCCAGACCCGGCGGTGATTCGTAGGAGCGGCGCCCGGGCTGCCAGCTCAGGAAGTGGCCGCCGGGCGACTCCATGCCGTCCGGCAAGTCGAGGCCGGGGAAGCCCGGCTCGCTGTCCTTGGCGTCCTCCGCCCGGGTCTTGCCGGTGCGGTCCACCAGCATGAACGCGTGATGCACCGCGCGATTCTCCGGCCGGAATTGGATGGCCCGCACGTAACGGTTGCTGGTGGCGCTGGGCACCGTGATGACCAAGTTGCGGTAGAGATCCGACCCCTCCGCCCGTAGCGGGAACGGCACCGCCGGCGTCACGATCAGGTCCGGTTCGCCCAATTGCCACACCCCGCCGAAGTCCGGCACGGGCGGCAGATCCTTGGCGTCCCCTTCGAGCATGCCGTCCTCCACCCAGCGGCGGAACACCGCGATGTCCGAATCGGCGAGGCGACGGTCCCCGAGGAACTTGAAATGCCCGGGCGCCGGCTGCCACGGCGGCATGAATCGCCGGGCGGTGACCTCGACGATGGTCGGACCCTTCTTCTTGGCCTGGGCGTAGGTGAGCAGCGGAAACGGCCCTTCCTCGCCCGGCCGATGGCAGGCGACGCAATGCCGGAAAATCAGGGGCGCCACCTCCCGGTTGAACGTCACCGGCGCGGCGGAAGCCGACCACACGGGGGCGAGCAGCAGCAGCAGGAATCCCCAGGAAAGCAATCGGACCGGCGGCGCCCAAGGGCGCGCAACCACGGCGGTAGGCGGCGGCAGTGCTGGCATGATGAATCGGACGGAAATTCGGCCGCAGCGTAGGACCGGCGGGCCCGGAGGGAAACGACGGTTTTCGCCGGAGGGCTCAGCCGGGCACTGTAATGGGTGGCCACTTGGCCCCGCCGCGGGACCGCGATATGTTGCCGGCATGGACCGCACCGAAAGACCCCCGCAGGACCCCGAGCTGCGCCGCCGGATCACCGACCTGATCGCCTACAAGGGCGGCGGCCACAATCCGGACCTCGTCACCGACGTCATCGAGAATGCCCTCAAGCTGCTCAAGGACGTCGAGCACCGCGGCGACGTGAAGGTGATCCAGACCGCCGTGCGCGAGCTGCGTTACGCCTTCCGCCTGTTCGCGCCGTATGCCGCCACCCGCAAGGTGAGCATCTTCGGTTCGGCGCGGCTCAAGCCCGAAGGCGTGGAATACCAGCAAGCCGTCGAAACGGGCCGCCTCCTGGCCGACGCCGGCTTCATGATCATCACCGGCGCCGGCCCGGGCATCATGCAGGCCGGGCACGAAGGCGCGGGCGTCGAGCGCAGCTTCGGCGCGAACATCCGCCTGCCGTGGGAGCAGTCCGCCAACCCGGTGATCGCCGAGGACAAGAAGCTGGTGACCTTCAAATACTTCTTTACCCGCAAGCTCACGTTCCTCCGCCATTCCGACGCGATCGTGCTGTTCCCCGGCGGCTTCGGCACGATGGACGAGGGCTACGAGTCCCTGACGCTCATGCAGACCGGCAAGAGCAAGCTGATGCCGCTCGTGCTCGTGGACCGGCCCGGCGGCACCTTCTGGAAGACGTGGGACAAACACGTCCGCGAACACCTGCTCCGCAACGGCCTGATCTCCGAGGAGGATGTGAACCTCTACCAGATCACCGACAGCCCGGCCGAGGCGGTGAGGCTCGTCAAACGCTTCTACCGCAACTTCCACTCGACCCGCTTCGTGAAGGACCAGCTGGTCATCCGCCTCCGGCACGCCCCCAGCCCGTCGGCCCTCGAGGCGTTGAACGAGGATTTCGCCGACATCATCGAGGGCGAACCGTTCCACGCCGCGGCGCCGACGCTGGAGGAAGTTGAGGCGCACGATGCCCTGGACCTGGCCCGCGTCGCCTTCGGCTTCAACCGCCGCGCCTACGGCCGCCTCCGGCAGCTGATCGACGTGCTGAACGGCCAGTAGGGCGGAGATTCCCGCGGTAGCTGCCGACGTCAGTCGGTGGCGGACACGCCGCGCAAATTGGCACGCTCACGGACTTACGTCCGCGGCTACGGCGCGAACCATACCCGGCCCGGCGACTCCGCGATTGCCGGTCGGCTCCCGGCGGATAGGGTCGGGATACGCCGTCCATGCACCTGCGTCTCCTGCGCCTTTTCCTCGGTTTCGCCGCCTTCGCCTGGGGCATTTCGGTGCTCGGCGTGTTCCTGAGCTGGTCCGCCGCCGTGCAGGCGTTGGAAGGACTCGGCGCCCGGCCGTTGGCCCATGACCCCATGCTGGACTACTGGCTGCGGATGGCGTCCGGCGCCT
>JBIIUN010000629.1:0-2538 GCA_044339945.1 Kapaibacterium sp. (SeqCode) | reverse complement strand
CGGGCGCAGCGCGACACGGCCCCCGAATTTCGCCCGGTGGACGCCCTCGCTTCCACTCGGAGTGGAGGAGAGGGTCGGGGCGAGGAGGCGCCTTGTCGGCTGGGGTAGCCCCTTTCCCCTACCCTCGCCCGCTCGTGCCTCGCAGGGCGAGGGAGTCACCCGGGAGCAGTGCACGGATGCACCCGTCCGCCAACCCGGACAAGGTTCCCGCTTTTCCTCGGTGACCGTTTCCCTTTTGCTCACGCCGACATGCCGATCCCCTCGTTGAAACCGTGCCGACCGATTGAGGGCATCTCCGCCGTCTTGCTCCCGTTCCGGGCGGACGGCGTGGTGGATTTCCCGGCGTTTGCCCAACTGGTCGAGCGCACCTGGTCCGCCGGCCTGACGCCGGCGGTGAACATGGACACCGGCTATTCGAACCTGCTCACCCGGGACGAACGCGCCGAGATCCTCGGGCTCGTGAACAGCCTTGCGCGGGGCCGGCGCTTCGTGGCGGGGGCCTTCATCGAAGGCGAGGATGGCGATCCGGTCCGCCTTTACCGCCGCGAATGCAATGCCATCCAGTGCGCCGGCGGCCTGCCGATCCTGTTCCCGTGCTCCGCGCTGAAACCGCTTTCCGGGGCGCAACTGGTGGACGTTTTCCGCGGCGTGGCGGGCGAATGCGACGAATTCCTCGGCTTTGAATTGGGCGAAATGTTCGTGCCGTTCGGCCGCATCTGGGACCTCGACACCTACCGGGCGCTATTGGACCTGCCGCAGCTCAAGGGCGCCAAGCACAGCTCGCTTTCCCGCGAACTCGAATGGGAACGCCTCGCCGTCCGCGACGCCCGTCGGCCGGACTTCAAAGTCTATACCGGCAACGACCTCGCCATCGATCTCGTCATGTGGGGCAGCGACTACCTGCTCGGCCTTTCGGCGTTCCACGTCGAGGCCTTTGCCGCCCGGGATCGCCTGTGGGCCGCCGGCGACCCGCGTTTCCACGAGCTGAACGACTGGCTGCAATACCTCGGCATGTTCGCCTTCCGCGCCCCGGTGCCGGCCTACAAACACACCTGCGCGCAGTTCCTCCACCTGCGCGGCCTGATCGCGTCGCCCGAGCCGCATCCGCGCAGTGCCCGCCGCCCAGACAGCGACGTGGCGATCCTTGAACCCATCGCCTGCCGGCTCGACGCGCTGGTCGCGGCGGCAAAACTTCCGGCCGCATGATCTACGGCTCCATCAACCCGCCCGTGTTCACCCGCATCCCGCGGACGGCGGCCAGCATCCTCGACGTCGGGTGTGGCGACGGCACGTTGGCCCGGGCCATTCGCGCCGAGTGGCCGGCCCAGGTCAGCGGCATCACGCATTCGGCCGAGGAGGCGGCGCAGGCCAAGTCCGCGATGGTAGCGGTCCTGGTTGCGGACCTGAACCGCTTCGACGGTGCGGGCCTGGGGCAGTTTGATTGCGTGATTTGCAGCCACGTGCTCGAACATCTCGTGGACCCGTGGCAACTGCTGCGCACGCTCCGCCCGCACCTGAAGGCCGGCGGCACGCTGATCGTGGCGCTGCCCAACCTGTTGTTCTGGCGCAATCGCCTGGCGCTGTTCGCCGGCCATTTCCGCTACACCGACGGCGGCCTGATGGACCGCACCCACTGCAAGTTCTTCGATTGGCAGACGGCGGCCGAGTTGGTGGCGCAGGCCGGCTTCGAACGGGTCGAACGCTCCGCCCACGGCGCGTGGCCGGGCTCGCACCTGCTCGGACCGCTGAAGGCGCCGCTGGACCGTTTTGCGGAAACCACGTGGCCCGGACTGTTCGGCTGGCAGTTTGTGCTCGTTGGACACGCGCCCTGACTTCCCATGCAGTTCCCCAAACTCGCCTCGCTCAAGACTGCCGAAGAGTTCCGCCGCCGTGTGGCCGAACTTCGCGCCGAACTCCCGGTCGCCGACGCGGTCATCCCCGAGGCATTCGCCGCCCCGGCCCGTCCCGCCGACGACCAACGCAAAGCCATCGGCAACCGCTTCGCCATCCTGCCGATGGAAGGCTGGGATGCGACGCCGGACGGCAGACCGACCGACCTGGTGCGCCGCCGTTGGCAGCGTTTTGGCCAGAGTGGCGCGAAGCTGATCTGGGGCGGCGAGGCGGTGGCTGTGCGGCACGACGGCCGGGCAAATCCCAACCAGCTCGTCTTCAGTCCGGAAAACGAGGGGGCGCTGGCCGGGTTGCGCGAGCTGCTCGTCGCTGAACATGCGCTGCAAGGCCGCACCGACGACCTGCTCGTGGGGGTGCAGCTTACGCACAGCGGGCGTTGGGCCCGGCCCAACGACAAGAAACGGCTCGAACCCCGGGTTGCCTATCGGCATCCGCTGCTTGACGCGCGGTCGACCGTCTCGACCGACGACGCGGTGCTGACCGATACCGAGGTTGATGACCTGATCGCCGCCTTCGTGGCCGCTGCCGTGCGGGCGCAGCGTGCCGGCCTTGACTTCGTGGATGTGAAACACTGCCACGGTTACCTCGGCCACGAGTTCCTCAGCGCGGTGGATCGCCCGGGGCGTT
>JBIIUN010000627.1:0-2542 GCA_044339945.1 Kapaibacterium sp. (SeqCode) | reverse complement strand
GCCGTTCACGGACTTCCTCAAGCAGAACCAGCCCCGGCTCACGGCGATCCTCGGGAACATGCAGAACATCTCCACGATGATGGCCGAAGGGCAGGGCACGATGGGAAGGCTGCTCAAAGACGACACCCTTTACGTGTCGGGCGTCAGCATGATGACCAACCTCAACCAGGCCGTCGGGCAGTTCGAGCCCCTCGCCACCGACGCCCGGGCCGCCGTGGCCGAGGCGCGGAAGATGGTCGTCGGCATGAGCGAGGGGAAGGGCACGCTCGGCCGGCTGATGACGGACGAGAAGCTCTACACCGAGACCGCGACCGCGATGACCCAGCTCAAGGAGATCATGCAGAAGATCAACGGCGGCCAGGGCTCCATCGGCCAGTTGGTGAACGATCCGTCCTTCCTCAAGAACGTGAAGCTCACGCTCCAGAAGGTGGACAAGGCCACCGAGGGCCTTGAGGACACCGGTCCGCTCCAAATCCTTAGCACCGTCACCGGCAGCCTGTTCTGAACCGATCCGCGCCGTTCCGGCCATGAGCATTGTTCCTCCCGCTGGGTTGGTCGCGCTGCTCCTGGTGACCGCGGGCTTGGGTCCGGTCCTTGCCGCGGAACCGGACCGCGATCAGGACGGCCTGCCCGATGCCGTCGAGGACCGCAACGGCAACGGCCGGCGCGACTCCGGTGAGACCGACTGGCAGAATGCCGATACCGACCAGGACGGCTCACTCGACGGCGAGGAAGTCGCCGGCCGCACCGATCCGCTCAGCGCCAATAGCTTTCTCCCAAAGCGGTTGGCCGGCTTCTTCTGGGACGGCCCGGAACGCAGCTGGAAGAACGGCGAGAATGGCCTCGCCCCGCTGCCGAAGTTTGCCGCGGGCGGCGCGCTGACGAACGGGACCTTCCAGGGCGGCGTCCACTTCCCGGCCGGCGGCACGCAGCCGCTGCGCTACGCCGTCCGCGAACCGAACGGCCGGCTCAACGTGCGGCTGGACCGCGGTTCGATCCGGCTCTGGTTCAAGCCCGACTGGACCTGGGACCAGCGGCCCACCACTTCGCCGCGCCTGTTCGAGGTGGGCAATTACGGGAACGCCGACACCGGTTGGTGGGGCTGGCTCTTCCGTCGGCAGGACAACGATCCGCCCGACATGCTCCGGTTGCAGCTGTCGCAAAACGTCGGCGCCCATCCCGGCATGCGGTATTGGCTCCCCCTGGAGCGACGGGACTGGACCGAGCGCCGCTGGCACGGCCTGACCCTCAGCTATTCGCCGGAGCAGACGATGCTGTGGCACGATGGCCAGGCCCACTCCGCCCCCGTCGGCGAAGTCCGCGCCTACGCCGGCGACGGGGTGCTGCCGAACCAGCTGCCGCCGGCCAAGACCTTGGAGGAAGACGGCTTCGCCCTCGGGTCCGATTCCACCGGGAAATATGGCCGGCTGGAGGGGGCGATCGACGGCCTGGAAACCTTCAACTACCCGCTGGGCCAGGTGGAACTGTTCGACCGCCAGCAGGTAGCCTTCCGCATCGTCGGCCCGCCTGCGAGTGAGCCGCGGCTCGAACTCGTCCGTGCGCTTGGCGGAGCGGACTTGAACTACGTTTCGGCCGCGGGCCGGCCTTGGCCGGTCACGGTCTGGCGGAAGAATCTTGGGGCCAATTCCTGGGGCGAACCCAGGCTCCGGCAGGCCGTGACGGAATCGTGGACGGACGAGACCGCCAAGCCCGGTGAGGTCTACGAATACAAGCTCCAGTTCGACTACTCCGGGGCCATCGGGACCGCCTCGTTTCCGCTGTGCCGGCATTTCTTCGCTGGGATCGCGATGCCGCCCCAACACCGGCGCGGGCATGTGATCCTCGCGGTCGATTCGACACTGGAATCCGCCCTGCGGACCGACCTGGCCCAGCTCCGGACCAACCTCGTCTGCGATGGCTGGACTGTTTCCCAGCTGTCCGCCCCTCGGCATGACGACCGGAATTGGAAAGCCAATGTCCGCCGCCTGAAGGAGCTGAAGGCGGACCTCGCCGCGGCCGCCCGGCCGGGCACCACCAACGTGGTGTTCCTGCTCGGCCACGTGGTCACGCCCTACGCTGGCACCGACGCTTCCGACGGCCACACCGGGCCGACCTCCGGTCCGTGGCCCTGTGACGGCTACCTCGGTTATCCCGACGCCAGCGGCTTCACCGACACCGGTGATTTTCCGGCGACCAACGGCGGGGTGCCCAATCGTCCGGACGATGGGCGCTGGGACCAGAATTTCTTCGTCGCCGCCTTCGGCCGGCCGGAAAGCTCCGTGGGCCGGCCGCCGAGTTACGGGGTGGGCCGGGTGGACTTCGCCGGCCTGACCGTCTTCGGCAAGCTGACCGAGGCGGAACTGATCGCGCGGTATCTGGCCAAGGATTTCCGCTACCGCGCGAATGAGGTGCCGACCTCCGGCCGGGTGTCCGCCCACCTCGCCAATCCGGCTGACGTCACCGGGGCGCACTCCGCGCAAAGCCTGTCCGGCGCAGCCTTCGGTGTGGGCCCCGCGACGGTGTTCAACGGCTGGAACTTGCT
>JBIIUN010000626.1:0-2545 GCA_044339945.1 Kapaibacterium sp. (SeqCode) | reverse complement strand
ATCGGAGGCCATCAGCGTCGCGACCTACTTGCTCCGCGAACAGATCGCCGAAGCCACCAAAGCCAAGCCGGCCGCCGTCAATGGGCTGCAATTCGATTACTTCGAGGGCGGAATCAACAGTTGCGGCGACCTCGAAAAGAAGGCCCCCGTCCTGTCCGGCGTAACCGAGGGCATCAACACGAAGATGGCGAAGCGCGGCAACGACTTCGGCGTGCGGTTCAGCGGGGTGATCGAGATCCCGGACGACGGCGAATATACCTTCTGGCTCAACTCGGACGACGGTTCCCAGCTCTTCCTCGACGGCCAGCGCCTGATCAACAACGACGGCACGCACCCCCCGGCCGAGAAATCCGGCAAGGCTACCCTCAAGGCCGGCCCGCATAGCTTTACGCTGCTCTTTTTCCAGGGCGGCGGTGGACTTGAGCTCGACCTGCGCTGGGCCGGACCGGAAATCACCCGGCGCCACGTTCCGAACGAAGCCTTCAAACACTACGCCCAGCCGATGCAGCCGGTCGGTCACACGGAGTTTACCGTGGACCCGGCCAAGGCGAAGAAGGGCCGGGAACTGTTTGCGTCGCCTACGCTGAACTGCGCCGCCTGCCATTCGGCGGATGGCCTCGCGTCGATCCCGGTCAAACCGCTGCTGGACCTCGCCGCCCGCAGTTCCGCCGGCTGCCTGGCCGACAACGTGCCGGCGGGCGCCCCCAAGTTTGACCTTTCCCCCGCGCAGCGCGCAGCGCTCCGCAAGACGGTCGCCGCGGCGGCGAAACTGACCCAACCGCTCGCCCCGGGACTGCGCGTGGCCCAAACGATGACGCGCCTGAATTGTTACGCCTGCCACTCGCGCGAGGGATTGGGCGGGCCGTTCGAAGCCGGACGTTCGGACTGGTTCAAGGTTCACGGCGAAGCCGACCTCGGCGATGAAGGCCGGGTGCCGCCGCACCTCAGCCTGGTGGGCATGAAACTCAAGCCCGCCTGGCTCACGAAGGTCATTGCCGAAGGCCCGAAGGTGCGGCCCTACATGGCCACGCGGATGCCGCAATTCGGCGCCGCCCACGCCGCCACTTTGACGGCCGCTTTCCTGGAGGCGGATAAGCAGCCCGACGCCCAGCCCGAACCCGCCATCACCGAGCGTGACGCCAAGTTCGGCTGGAAGCTCGTCGGTCGCGACGGCCTGAGCTGCATCGCCTGCCACACCTTCACGACTTACGGCTCCATGGGCATCCCGGCCCTCGCGCTGGAGGAAATGGCCGGCCGCGTCACCTGGGATTGGTTCCGCCGTTACCTGCCCGATCCGGCCTCGCTGCGCCCGGGCACGCGCATGCCCACGTTCTGGCCCGAAGGCAAGGCGGTGAACACCGCGATTCTCGGTGGCCAGACCGGCCCGCAGATCAAGGCCATCTGGGCCTGGCTCAACGACGGTGCCAAAGCCGAGGTGCCCAGCGGTCTGATCCGCGGGCGAAAGGAGATCGTCGCGGAGACCGAAGCGGTCATCTACCGCCACTTCATCGAAGGTGCCGGATCACGCGCCATCGGCGTCGGTTACCCGGAAAAGGCCAACCTCGCCTTCGACGCCAATGAACTTCGGCTCGCGATGGTCTGGCAGGGCAGCTTCATCGACATGTCCCGCCACAGCACCGACCGCGGCACCGGCTACGAACCGCCGCTCGGCGACCACGTCCTCAAGTTCCCCGCGGGTCCGAGCTTCGCCCTGCTCGCCGACGCCAACGCCCCCTGGCCCGCCGCACCGGACCGGCTCTCCGGACCCAACCGCTTCCTCGGCTACCGGCTCGACGCCAAACAGCGGCCAACCTTCCGCTACCGGGTGGGCGGCGTGACCATCGAGGAATTCCCGCAGCCCAAGGCCGGCGAGGTCGACATGACCTTCATCCGCAGCTTCAAGCTGACCGGCAGCGGTTCGCTCTGGTTCCGCGCCGCCACCGGCGACCTCAAGGCGGCCGGCGATGGCACCTTCAACGTGGATGGCAAATTCAAGGTCCGTCTCCGGGGTGGCGGCGAACCCAAGATCGTCGGCAATGAACTCCGTGTGCCGGTCATGGCCCCCGGCGAATTCACCGTGGAGATGACGTGGTGATGGAATGACCAAGGCCCAATGACCAATGTCCAATTCTCAATTTCTCAACCTCCAGCGATGAAATTTTCCACCATCGTCCAACGCTCCGTGACCGTGGCCCTGTCCGTTTGGTCATTGGTCATCGGTCATTGGTCATTCACGTCCAATGCCGCCACCACGGCCGAGCGCGAAGCCGAGTTTTACCCGCTCATCACCGTGCCGATCCCCGAGGGCATCGTGCTGGAGGCCGGCGCCATCGCGGCGCTGCCGAAGCAGCGGATCGCTGTCACCACGCGGCTGGGCGACATCTACTTCGTGGACGGCGCCTACCAAAACCCGCCGACGAACGCCAAGTTCACCAAGTTCGCGTCCGGCCTGCACGAGGTGCTCGGGATCTTCCAGGGCAAGGACGGCTGGTTCTACGCCACCCAGCGCGGCGAGATCACCCGCCTGCGCGACACCAACGGCGAC
>JBIIUN010000625.1:0-2546 GCA_044339945.1 Kapaibacterium sp. (SeqCode) | reverse complement strand
CGCCAGCAGACCCGGCTGACGAACCGCATCCGCCTCGACAACTTCGGCGGCACGGGCGTGACCTTCCAGGCCAGCGTCAGCAACACCGTCAAGCAGTCCGGCGTCACCCTGTCCCTGCTGACCAACAACATCATCGTGGGCGCGGGCCTGGGCGTGCTCGTGCCCGTCGTGCTCGAAATCGACCCGGCAGGCATTGACCACACGGGTGACGACACCTCGGAAACCACCCTGAACGACCGGACCCGCTTCGGCCTTCCGGAGGCGAGCGGCCAGGTTTGGTTCACCTCCGCCAGTTCCCGGATCCACCTGCCCTGGCATGTTGTCGTGCGGGCCGCCGCGACCTTCGACGTGCTGGCCTTGGCGGTCGGATTGCCCACGACCAACCGCTTCGCGCTGCCGCTGCCGACCCGCGGTCCCACCGGCCACCGGCAACCCGTCGTGTCCGGCTTCCTCTTCGGCGGCTCGAAAGGCGCGATCAGCGGCTTCGGGGCGGCGTCCGACTTCCCCACGAAGAAGTCCGTGGCCGAGACGAGACTGTGGTTCGGCATCGCGCTTTCCGAGCCGTGGGAAACCCCGCAACGGCTCTTCAAGTCGGTGGACGTGGAGATCGATCCGGTCGGCGGCGCGACGGCGAGCTTCTCCATCATCAACAGCACCATCGGCAACGTCCGCGCGCAGGAGGAATACGACACCGGCAGCATGAACGACGCCTTCGTCACCGCGATCCGCAATGAGAAGGCCGCCACCGACAAGCTCTCCGCCGTCCACGTCCTGGGCGGCATCGAACCCGGCGTCCGCGACACGGCGATCTTCAACAATTCCGTGCTCGTCCATTCCGTGAAGGCCTCCGAGATCGGCATCACCGCCGCCAAGACCAGGTTCCGCTACCGGATCAACATCGACGAGGGCACCGTGCTGAGCGATTGGGTGAACTTCGACCTCGCCAAGCCCGTGCTCGACCCGACGCCCTACGGCATCGATGGCACGCCGTTCTTCGACGAGGGCCGCGGGGTCCTCTTCAACTTCGACCGCAGCGAGGCCACCGCCGCCGGCTTCTCCGCGACGGTCAGCCCCCGCGTGCTGCTGCTGCACCACAACAACACCGCGGGCGCCCAGATGGACAACCTCCGCCTCGACCTCGGCAAGGCCGACGCCGACAACGACACCCTGCCCGACCTCTGGGAACTCGCGAACCTCGGCGAACTCACCAGCAACGCCACCGGCGACGCCGACGGCGACGGCCGGACCAACGCCCAGGAATTCGCGGCCGGCACCAACCCGCTGGACGTCACCCTCACCGGCCGCACCGAAGCCGGCGCCGGCGCCACGGCGGGTTCCGCCGTGCTGCGCTGGGGTTCCGCCACGGGCCGCTTCTACACGGTCGAACGCAGCAGCAGCCTGGGCGGGCCGTTCACCCCGGTGCGCCGCCGGATCACCGCGACGCCCCCGCTCAACACCTTCACGCTGCCCGACGCCGCGGCCGGCCAGCCCGTGTATTACCGGATCATGCCGGACTGAACCCGGACGACGGACGGAATCAATCACGGCGGTGCGGGCCATTTTGCGCTTCGCACCGCCGTTTTGCGTGGCCACGCTTCGCCCAACTTCTCGCCATGAAAAAGCGCACCTGGAAAATCGCCGGCATCAACTTCGACCACTTCCACATGGGCGACCTGCTCCGCTACACGCACGAGCACCCCAATGCGGAGATCGTCGGCATCAGCGACGAGCAACCCGCGCGCATGGAGGAGGCGATCCGCAAGGGCCTCGTCAGCCGCGACCGCGCCTTCACCGACTACCGCGAGTGCCTGGAGAAGACGAAGCCCGACGTCGTCATTCTCTGCCCCGCCGCCTCGAAGCACGGCGAATGGGTGAAGAAGGTCGCGCCCTACGGCCCGCACCTGATGGTGGAGAAGCCCTTTGCCGCGTCGCTCAAGGAAGCCGACGCGATGGTCAAGGCCATGGGCAAGGACCAGCGCCTGATGATCAACTGGCCGCTCCAGTGGGTCGGTTCGCACCGCAAGGCCCATGAACTGGTGTCCAAGGGCGTCATCGGCGAGGTGCTCAACGTCTGGCACATCGGCGGCAACCGCGGCCCGCTGTTTCATGGCGCCGACAAGGATGAGAAGACCCGGGAACAGGTCGCGAAGGAGAAGCCGCATTCCTGGTTCTACAAGAAGGCCCAGGGCGGCGGCTCCCTGCTGGATTACCTCGGCTACGGCACGACGCTCGGCACCTGGTATCAGGGCGGACGTCGCCCCCTCGAGGTCACCGCCACGGTGGACGAACCCGCCGGCCTGGAGGTGGACGAGCACAGCATCGTCGTCGCCCGCTACGCCCACGGCCTGTCGAAGTTCGAGACGCGCTGGGGCACCTTCACCGACCCGTGGATCATCCAGCCGCAGCCCAAGTGCGGTTTCATCATCCTCGGCACCGACGGCACGGTGAGCAGCTACGACTACGACGACTACGTGACCGTGCAGACGCGCAAGAAGACCATGCCGCACCAAGTCCCCGCGCCCGCTCCCAAGGCGCCCAACCAACAC
>JBIIUN010000624.1:0-2548 GCA_044339945.1 Kapaibacterium sp. (SeqCode) | reverse complement strand
CAGACCTTCGGGGAGGCGATGGAAAGCCTGCTGCCGCGGCTGCGGCGGACGACGCCGGTGGAGTTCGACCTGGAAGTGGCGCCGGCGGCGGGGGCGTTGCCGGCGCGGGTCGTGTTGCAACTGGTGAACGTGGTGCGCGAGTGCCTCTCGAACGCCCTGCGGCACGGGCGGCCGGGCCGGATCGGGATCGCGCTGCGGCGGGGGGCCGGGATTTACTGCCTGGAGGTGAGCGACGACGGCCAGGGCTTCGAGCCGGCGAAGGTGGCCGGCGGCGGCTTCGGCCTGCGGACGCTGCGGGAACGGGCCGCCGAGTTGGGTGGCACGCTGGCGGTGACCTCCGCCCCCGGCCAAGGTGCCACCGTGCGCCTCGAATTTCCGGAGACATCATGAGTGGGGCCGATCCAGCGGCGGAGCGAATATGGTGGCAGACTTGGCGGGCCATTTGTCTCGCCGGTTGCGTTTGGCTGGCGGCTTGCGGGTGGCTGGCCCGGCCCTTGCCGCCTTGGGTGGCGGCCTGGGCTGCTTGGTGGAACGGAGACTCCTGGGCCCAGCAGGATCATCGAAACTTCACTGCGCCCCGGCCAGGACCGGGCGCGGAGGTTGTCCGGGTGGATGGCGACCCGGCAGTGCGAACGCCGGCCGGAGCGGGGACCTACCTGGGGCACCTGCCGGTGCGCCAGGAGCGATTGACCCTGGCTGGTTGGACGCAGGTGAAACTTGCGGGCAAGTCTTGGCCGTCCGGATTTCTCACCGTCCAGAGCTTGGAAGGGGACCGGATGCGGCTTCAGGTCGGTTTTGCCGGAGGGCATCCGGCCGTGGTGTTGCAGCGTCGGGTCGGGAGCGGAACGTGGTTACAGTTCGCCTCCCTGTCGGGGAATGTGATTTCGCCCGTGGACCGCTGGATACACCTGGCGTGCTCCACTGACGGCAAGCTGGTCCGTCTATCGGTGGACGGTCAGCTCGTCGGCGAACTCTGGAATGAGCACGCCAGCCTCGCGCTCGCACGACTGCAGGTGGGCGCCTGGCCCGATCCCGATCCGAATCTGGCTACGGCTGCCGGCGCGGTGGCTACCGTGGTGCATGACGACCTGGTTTTGTTCGACCGGATACTGTCTTCGGACGACGTCAATGCATTGGCGGCCGCGGGGCGAGGCTCGTGGTCCGAGATCATCCGCCGTCCCGAGGTGTGCCGGCGCTGCTGGCAATGGGGCGGCCTTGGCCTGGCGGTCTTGTTCGGTCTGTCCCTCTTGATCCGCGCATTGCCCTGGGCCGCGGCCCGGTTGATGGGGCTGGCCAATGAACTGAGGCGGCCGGATTGCCGACCGGTGCGGTGGGTAATTGCAATCGGCTTCATCGTGTCGGCGGTGGCCGGGGGTGTCCTGGAGCTTCAAGGGTTGCGGGGTGATGGCGCGCGGTTTCACGAACTGGGCGCGCGGTTTGCCTTCGAGTCGGAGATGTTCGGCCGCGACTTGGAACAGCTGCTACTGCGAAGCCGGGAATGGTGGCGGCAGCATCCCGACGCCAACAATGCCGAATGGGAGTCGTGGTTGGATTCCGAGCATTATCCCGGCGACTACCCCGGGGTGCTGGGGATCGGTTGCGCAACGCAGGTGTTGGCCGGACAAGTGAGGGAGCACGAAAACGAATGGACGGCGAGGAACGGGTTCGCCTATCGCCTCCGGCCGGAGGAAGGAACCCCGCGCGTGCCGGCCGAACGGTTGACCGGCGACTTGCGGCTGCCGGTGGTGCTCTACGTCGCGAGGGAGCTGGACAAGTTTCGTTGGCTTACCAACCAGACCATCCTGGGGCAGGATCTCCTGTTCCAGACGGTGGACGATCAACGCTCCTGGAGCCAGGCCCGGCGCATTGAACAAAGCCTGGCCGAGAATGAGCTGCGCGCGTCCTCGGTGGAAACCATTGCCCCGGCCGCGTGGTATGGCCGAGAACAGAAAGGACTGCGTCTTTTCCTCCCGCTGGTCAGCCGCCCGCTCACCGCCGCCGGCAGACTGGCCCCGGAGGCATGGCAGGGCGTCGTCTTCGCCAACGTGGATTTCGAGGAACTGGTGCGCATCCGACTGCAGCAAAGTCCCCCGCAACTAGGTTTCCGGATTTCCACCGGGGACGCCCAAGGGGGCCGCTACGACGTGCTCGTCGACACTGGGTCACTGGATCAGCGGGCGGCGGCGGGCAAAGGCGGATTTCAGCATGCCGAGCCGGTGTCCTACTATCGTGACACGCTGTGGATTGACCTTTGGACGACCGAACTGTTCGCGGAGCTGTCACCCCGGCGGTGGACCCGCTGGATTGCCGCGGCCGGGTTTGGCGCCAGCCTGCTGATGGCAGCGCTGCTCCTTGGACAGATCCGCGCCCGGACAAAACAGGGAAAACTGCTCGCGGAACTGCGCGACGCCAACCATCGCCTTGATGAGGCCGCCCGAGACCGTGGTCGCCTGTCGCGGGACCTGCATGACGGGACGATCCAGAGCCTCTACGCGGTGGGTTTGCACCTGCAGCATGCGCAGCGGCACCTGACGGCGGCGCCGGAGAA
>JBIIUN010000010.1:0-30101 GCA_044339945.1 Kapaibacterium sp. (SeqCode) | reverse complement strand
TGCCGGTCAGTTCGAGGAACGCGGGCAGCGGTTCGAGGCGCAGCGTGGCCGGCGCGCCGACGGTTTTGCCCGGGGTGGCGCGCAGATGCAGCACGTTGTCATTCACCGAGAGCGCGGACACCGCGGCGCCGTAGTAGAAACCGAGATCGTCCCAGTTCCAGCCGCTGCCATACGGCGCGCCGCGGAACAGGCTGTGGTCGCACACCAGATCGCCGCCGATCTGGCGGATGCCGGCATTCGTGACCGCGGCGACGAAGGGCGCCAACGCCGGCTCCCAACGGCCGCCGTTCAGCCGGTCGGTGAGGGTCGGGTCGCCGCCGCCCACGACCAGCAAGTCGCCCTTGAGTTCCGGACCCTGGCTGCCGGCCGGGATGAACAGGCCGGTGGTGAGCACGCGATTGGTCCCCAACCGGTCGAGGGCGAGGGCGCCGGTGAACAGCTTGGTGTTCGACGCGGGCACGAAGAGCCGGCCGGCGTTCGTCTCGAACAGCATGCGGCCGGTCTGGAGTGACACCGCCTTGACGCCCCAATGGGCACCCGGCGCCGCGGAGGCTTGCAACGCCTGATGCAGCCGGGCGGTCAATTCGCCCCGGTTCGCCGGCCGGACCGGCTCAGCCCCGCGGCCGACGGTTGACCAGAGGGAAAACAGGACGGCCCAGGTGACCGGGGCGCAGGTGCGTAATCGCATGGGGAAACTTTTTGCCAATTGAGCCGGAGTGGCTACATCGTTTTGGCGTGGAGGAGCTCGGTTTTCCTGATCGGCATTACATGCTGGCGGCGGACGGCTGGATGGATTTGGGCTGCACGGGCGAAGCCGTCCGTGAATTGACCCGGATCAGCCGGGCGGGCCAGCGGCATGCCGACGTGCTGGAAACCCGCTGGCGCGTGCTGGCGAAGCTCGAGCGCTGGCACGAGGCGTTGGTCGTCGCCTGCGAGGTCGTCACGGCGGCGCCCGGCCGTTCCGCGGGCTGGATTCATCGCAGCTACACGCTCCACGAGCTGAAACGCACGACCGAGGCGATGGAATGCCTCCTGCCCGCGGCCGACCGGTTCCCGGACGAACCCATCATCGCCTACAACCTCGCCTGCTACGCCTGCCAGATCGGCGACGTGCCGAAGGCCAAGCAATGGCTCCGCAAGGCGGCCAACCTGCGCGGCCGCGAAGCCATCAAGCAGATGGCCAAGGACGACTCCGACCTCGCCCCGCTGACCGAATTCCTCGGCGCGTTGTAGGCGGCCTAACGTGCCGCCGGCTTCCAGCCGGCGGAACCCAGGTGTGGCCTCGGTTCAGGGCGATAACCGGGGACTGTCGACGGGGACGCCGGCAGCACTTTGGCTACCTCGCTCCGCACGCGGTGGCCAAACGGGCCCGGATCACGCTGGGCTCCCTCAAATGCATCGCGCCGACCCGCCGGCCGGCCTAGCTTCCCGGCCGATTTCGCATGAACGAGGAGATTCGCAGCCTCATCGACAGCATCCGGCGCGGGCAATACGAGGACCCCGCCGGCAAGATTGAGCTGCTGGCCGCCGCCCTGCAGGAGCATGGCGCCGGGCAGGAGCTGCTCGATTCGCTGTTCGCCGCCCCGCAGGTCCCGCTGCGGCTGGCCGTGCTCGAGTTCTGCCGGCACCGCAGGGACGCGGGTCAGGGCGCATGGTATCTGAAGCTCGCCCGGGACGCCGACACGCGGGTCCGCGCCAAGCTGTGCGAGGTGGTCGCGCTCCTGCCCGATGAAGTGGCGACCGAGCCGCTGAAGGTGCTGACGGGCGACGCCGATTCGGACATCCGGGAGCAGGCGCTCAAGGCCACGAACGGGAAGCCGCCGTTCCTGGAAATCCAGCGCGAACGCCTGCGGACCGACACCGACTGGAGCGTGCGCCATGCCGCCGCCGCCGCGCTCGCCGAGCAGAAAGACGGCCTCGGTTTGGGCGACCTGCTGACCGCGCTGGCCAACGACGACGATGCCGACGTGCGCCAGCGGTGCGCCGAGCAGCTCGAGAAACACCTGGTCCAAGACCGCGAAGCCGCCGTCGCCCGCCTGCCCACCGACCCTCCGTTGCTGGCCAAGGCCGAGAAGCAGGCCGGCACCGTGGGCGCCCGCGTGCCGCAGTTGCAGGCATGGCTTCGCGGCCAGACGCAGCTCGTCGTCAATCCGCAGGAACTTGCCCGTTTCGGAACCGACCTGACCGCGCAGGCACTCAACGGCTCGCTGCCCCGCGCGTTCCGCCTCGAAGCGCAGGTCGGCGCCCTGCTCGAACGCCTGAAACGCGAACGGCCGCGTTCCCTCGCGCTGCTGGGCAAGTCGGGCGCCGGCAAGAGTTCGCTCGTCCACGAGCTGGTTTACGCGCTCGCGAAACCGGAGCACGGCTCCTGGCGCGTCATCCGCATGTCGCCGACCGACTTCATGGCCGGCACCAAGTATGTCGGCGACTGGGAGACCAAGGTCGGCGAACTGATCGAGGCCTTCCGCCGGCCGCGCCGTGCCGTGCTCTACATTCCCAACCTCGCGGACCTCACCGCGATGGGCCGTTGGTCGAAGTCCGACGCCAACGTCGCCACCGCGCTCGCGCCCTATCTCGAGGACGGCAGCGTGCTGGTGATCGGCGAGAGCTCGCCCGACGAGTTCGAGCGCGGCTTCGGCGCCGACCTCGCGTTGCAGCGCGTCTTCGACCGGGTGCTGGTCGAGGAATTCTCCCGCGAGGACACCCGCGCCGTGCTCGCTGAAATCCGCGAGCAGGCCAAGGCCGACATCGACGACGCGGTGCTCGGGGAACTCCAGGAGGCGAGCGAGTTCTTCCTCGGCCATCTCACCCGGCCGGGCAACGCCGCCATGCTGCTGCGCGCCGTGATTTCCGCGGTGAAGGACGCCGGCCGGCCCGCCGCCCGGCGCGACGTGCTGGATGTCCTCTCGGAATCCACCGGCGTGCCCGCCGATCTCCTCGACGACAACAAGCCGCTCGACCTCGCGAACCTCGGCGGCTTCTTTGAGCAACGGATCATGGGTCAGCCCGAGGCCGTGGCCGCGATGGTCGACGTCGTCACGCTGATCAAGTCGGGGCTCACCGATCCGGGCAAGCCGTTCAACGTGATGCTCTTCGTCGGCCCGACCGGCGTGGGCAAGACCGAGCTCGCCCGGGCGCTGGCGGAATACATCTTCGGCGACGCGGCCCGGCTGCTGCGCTTCGACATGAGCGAGTTCGCCGGCCCCGAAGGGTTCACGCGCCTGATCGGCGGCCGGGGTGAAAACGGCCTGCTCACCGACGCGGTGTTGCAGCGGCCGTTCTCGGTCGTGCTGCTCGATGAGATCGAGAAATCCCACGTCAACGTCTTCGACCTGTGCCTCCAGATCTTCGACGCCGGACGGCTCACCGACGGGCGCGGCCGGCTCGTGGATTTCCGGCGCAGCATCGTGATCCTCACGTCGAACGTCGGCGCCGAAGGCCCCGGCACGACGCTGGGCTTCGGCCAGGCCACCGGACCGGCGACCGTGGATGCCGACCGCACGTTCCGTGAGCTATCGCGGTGTTTCCGCCCCGAGTTCCTCAATCGCCTTGATCGCATCGTGAACTTCCGCCCGCTCTCGCTCGAAACGGCGGAGCGCATCGCCCGGCGCGAACTGGACCTCGTGCTCCGGCGGAGCGGCGTGGCCCGGCGCGGGCTGACGGTGAACGTGGACCCGAACGTCCTCTCGTTGCTCGTGAAACAGGGGTATTCGCCACACTTCGGCGCCCGCCCGCTCAAGCGCACCGTGGAAAAACTCGTGCTCCTGCCGCTCGCCCGCGCGATCGCCGCCGGCCGCGCCGAAGCCCGCAGTGTCGTCACCCTGAACGCCGACGGCGACACCATTACCGTGAAGCTGGTCCAACCGGCGCGGCCCAAGGCGGTTCGCGAGCCCGCCCCCAAACCGGAGCCGTGGCGCCGGCAAGTGGCGGAGTTGCAGGAACGATTCCGGGCGCTGGACGCCGAACTCTGGCCGCTGCCCGCGCGGAAGTCGCAGTTGGTCGCCGCGACCCAGGCCACCGGTTTCTATCAGGATACCGCCCGGCGCGACGCCA
Organism: Kapaibacterium sp. (SeqCode); assembly: GCA_044339945.1. Classification (GTDB taxonomy): domain Bacteria; phylum Verrucomicrobiota; class Verrucomicrobiia; order Limisphaerales; family UBA9464; genus CAIWAH01. Next base: position 26,048 of record JBIIUN010000010.1, on the reverse strand, counting down.
CGTTCGACGAACTCAACCGGATCGAGCACTTCCTGACTCGCCACACCCGGCTGAACGAGGCCCTGGAACGCCTGGCCCAACAGACGGTTTCCGAGGCAGCGCGCGTGGATGTTCCGGCCGTCGAGGAACGACTGGCCGAGCTAGGTTCGGAGCTGGAGCAGTTGCAGTTCGTCAGCCGCAACCGCGACGCGGCGGAACTCAGTGACGCGTGGGTGCTGATCAGCCGAGTGAGCGCGCAGGGCACGGCCATCAACGCGGTGGAACTGCTGGCGCAAACCTATCTCGGCCTCGCCGGGCGACGACAATTCCAGGCCGTGCTGGCCGCCGAACACCGGGACGAACGCTCGGAAATCGCCCTCGTTCAGCTCATCGGCCTTGGCGCCACCGCACTGGTCCACGGCGAGGGCGGCCTGCACGAGTTCAACCGTCGACGCCGGGAAAAGAACCCGCGCAGCGGACGCGAGGAAACCCATCAGGACACCACCGTGGCGCGCGTGGAGGTGTTTCCTCTGCTGGCCGGTCCACCGAAGAAGTTCGCCGCCGAGACCAACCTGAAGGCCACGGCCCTGAAGTCACCGGACGGCTGGTTGCTGGAGCGGGCCTCGTGGCAGGTAACCGCCTTTCACGAGGCCTCCATCCGGTCGCTCGATCTGGGGTTCCCAGGCGAAAAGAACGAAGCCCTCGCGAACGCCGCCCGGTTTTTCCACGCGCAGGTTTCGCGGCCCGCGGCGACGCCGAACGCCGACACGCTCATCCGGCGCTACGACATCGGCATCGGTTCGCGCATCAAGGATCTGCGGACCGGTCGCACGACCACCCGGCTGGCGCAGTTCTTCAAGGGCCAGGTCGAGATGACGGCGCCGGAATAATCCGGACAGTTCCCCGCCCGGCTTCAGCGACCGTAAAGTTTGCGCAGCGCGACCGCGTTGTAGCTGCGGAGCGTGCCTTCCTGGTCCAACACCTTGAGCGAACCTCGGACGATCTCCACCACCACGCCGGAGAAACCGGAGATGTCCACGTGCTTGCCGTAGGCGCACTGCGGAAAGTCGTTCTCGGCCGCATAGGTCCGGATCGCGCGGAGTTCCTGGGTGAAATCCGGCTCCGTGATGTGGACCCGTTTCGGCAATTCCGCCTCGGGTTCCGGTTCCGCCGTCGTTGCCACAGGGGCCGGGGCTGCCACTGGCTTGGGCGGTTCGTAGGACGACACGGGCTTCGACCGGTCCGGCGGGGCGAAAAGGGTCTTCAGTCGGTTCGCGTTGAACCGCTGCGTGATGCGCTCGGAGGAAAGGACCTTGATGGACTGCCCGATGATGTCGACGACCACCCCCTCGAAGCCGTGGATCGTGACAAAGGTGCCCAGCGCGTTCAGCGGCCACTCCGGATGCTCGGTGAGTTGGCCGATGGGCACCGGGGTGCCGGAAAAGTCGGGGACCACTGGGCCCGAAGGCGGCGCGGCGGGCGGCGTGGAGTCGGGCGGTGGAACTGTCGTCTCGGGCGACTGCATGAGCCGGGCACTCTCGCCGCGCGGCACCCGGGTTGCGAATGGTTTCTCAAAAATCCGCGCCGCCCCTACCGCGCCGGGAATAGCTCACCCACGAACTCCTGAAACCGCCCCAAGTTGGCCTCGTCCCGACGGTCCAATTCCCGGTGCTGTTCCTCGGTGAGCTGAGGCCGCAAGGCCCGGCGGACGCGCCGCCGCGGTGCCATCCGCTCTTCCCAGCGCCGCTCGCCGTTGAAGCGATCCACCAACCGCTGCAACCGGTGCTGTTCAGGCGGAAGATTGCAGTAGGGATTCATGCGCCAGCCTTTCCTCCCTCCGGGCTGACCAAGGTGAGCTTTGGGAAGTAGGTTCGGTAGCGGGCCGGGTCACGGGTCACGAGCGTGAGGCCGGCAAACTCCGCGTGGGCACCGATGTAGAAATCGGGCAGCGGCGAACGACGGGCCCCGCCTCGCTCGCGATACGCCACGAACGCCTGCCCGGCCCGATAGCCCGCCTCGAACGGCAGGCGCAGGCGGTTGAAGATCGTAGGCCGCAGCCAACGGTCGAGCGCCGCCTGCGAGTCGAAGGCCGGGGCCAGCTCCGCGTAGATGATCGGATTGAGCAGCACCTGCCCCTCCTTCGCGGCAGCCCGAAACTGCTCCGTGGACCAGTCCAGCCACACCGGGTCCGCGGTGATGATGTCCAGCAAGACGTTGGAATCGAGCATCCGGGCCATCAGTTCTCCCCCCGCGTGAGTTTCATGATCTTCGCCGTGGTGGTCTTGCCTCGAGCGACCCCGGTCGCTTCCTCCAGCCAGTCGTCCACGGGATTGTGGCGTTTCCGTTTGGCCCGGAGGATCACTTTGCCGGCCTCAGCCACGAACTCCACATCGGTGCCCGGCTTGAGGCCGAACTCGCTGCGGATGGGGAGCGGAATGGTGACTTGCCCTTTGCTGGTGATCTTCATGAGGCGGTGTTACCCGTGTCGGTATTACTCAGCAAGCCACGAAAACGCCGGCTGACGTTGTCGCAAGCCGGCGATGCTGGAAATCGACCCAGGTCAGTTGAACTTGTTCGTCCGATACGCGCCCATTTCGGGGGCGTCCCGATTCACTTCGGAGCCGAAACAGCGGAGGCAGACGAGCGGCTCGCCGTTGATCTTTCCTCGGTTCACAAAACGAGGGCCGGATTTCCCAACGCCTCCAGCCTGGACAGCCAGTTGCCAAAGTGAGGGCACCGGTTTCGAAGCGTAGTAAGCCCGATGGCCGCTGCGGCAGGTGCTCCAACCCGGACTTTGTTCCTTTCGTAGATGGGGAGATGCCGGATGATGCGTTTGCTGGGTGCGGTAGTCGCACCGTCGTTGATGTCTTCCGGCGCTGTGTCTTTTACCTCGGCTTGCAACGCCTTCAGCCCGGCCTCAGCCCCGGACATTCTGCGATGTAACTCGTTCAGGTCACAAAACAGCAGGGCTTCAAACTCATGGAGTTGGATGAACGGAAGAAAACGAGGCTCGGCGAACTCTCTCTCCATCGCCCGCTCCAGGGCTTGAACCTTTTCTCCGGGAACCGACTGCTTCCGCGCTTCCTCCCAGCCGGGAAACTCCGGCGGCAGCGCGTAGAGGTCAATCATGGTGGTGAAGCGGGCCTCGGGCTGTGTGTCCTGCTTCATCAGGCGGCTAACGTCCCCACGAATCTTCTCAAAATCCAGTATGCCACCGCGTTTGCCCAACTTGCGATTGGTCACGACGACTCTGGTCCGGACATCAATCGCAAATCCGGCGAGGTGTGGCTTGAGAGCCTTGTCCGCAAACTCTTTTTCGGCCTGCCCCTCCACGGTCACGTAAAGCCGGGTCCATTTTGTCACGGCAGTCCTCCCAACTCATTTTTCTCCCAGAGTTGGCCAAGCGTGTATTCCTTCAGCCAGGCGCTGAGCTTGCCGGAGTTCGGCCGCTCAAATCTGGACTCGCCATCGTGGTGATTGACGACAATGACCTGCTCCGGGGTTAGTTCATCAAGCAGCAGCGAAGCTTGGGTGGAAACAATTAACTGGCCGCGCTGTCCCGCTTCGTGCAGCAGGCTGGCAAGCAGTTTGATCGCATACGGATGCAACCCCAGTTCCGGCTCATCAATTATGACGGTGGAAGCGGGGTTGGGCTGAAGCAGCAGCGTCGCCAGGCAGATGTAGCGCAAGGTGCCGTCCGAAAGTTGATGCGGGTAATACAGGAGATCCGAGTAACGGTCCTTCCAGAGCAACTGGGTTTGCCCGGCGGCAACTTCCTTGAGGACGAATGCGCCGAAGAACGGAGCGACCTGCCTAACCGTCTCTTCAACCTGGGCGTAGTGAGTGGGATGGGTTTGAGCCATCCTCATCAAGAAGGCCGCCAGATTGGCGGCGTTGCTGTGCAGGATGTCGTTGTCCACGACGTTGCAAAGCCCCATTACAGGCGCGGAGGGCGACGTGTCATGGAAGTGATAGACCCGCCAATCGCGAATGGTGTCGAAGACCCATTTCAAAGCCGCTGTTCCCTGAGATCGAGCGACACCGCTCTCCTTGTGGCCGCTGCCTTGGTTGTTCTCGGTTCTCCCATACCAACCATCAAATGGCGCGGATTCGTCCGCGAAGAAGAGCGACCGGTCGTCCGCCGCCTTTAGGGTAAAGTTGTATTCGTTCCGACCGAATTTGAGATGAGCCACCATTTGGGGGGTAACCTTCATGCCGCGAAACAAAAAGGCATCGGCGCGACCACGGGCACTGACGTAGTTCTGGAGCCCCTTGTTTCCCTTCGGAGGTGGGTCCATCAAATGTCCCAGCAACTCGAAGAATCGGATGAAGTTTGTTTTCCCGGAACCGTTGGCACCAATCAAGACGTTGAGTCCATTCGTTAAGCGGAAATCTTTCAGCTCGCGAATGGATTTGTAACCACTCAACGAGATCGTCTCCAGTGGTCGTCGTTCGTTCATGTCTTCAAAACCGTGGGCTGAGTTGGCTGCAGCCAACTCAGTCAAACTTGTTCTTCCGATACGCGCCCATCGCCGGGGCGTCGGGGTTCACTTCGGGGCCGAAGTAACGGAGGCAGACCAGCGGTTCGGTCTCGCTGGTGTTCTCGAAGGTCACGCCGGCTTTCGCACCGTCCTCGGTGCAGAAGTATTCGTCCTCGGTCAGCTCGTGGAAGCGGATGAGCTTCGGGCTGACGAGCGGTTGGCCGTTGATCTTGCCGGAGCCCTGGACGCAAATCAGGCCGTAGGCACCGGTGTCCTTGATGGTGCACTTGGTGCCGGGATCGACGGTAAGTTCCTTGGCGGTGAACAGCTGTTCGCCATCGACCTTGCCGTAAACGATCCAGCGGTCCACGAAACCTTCGCTGCGCGTGTCGGCCACGGGGACGGGCTCGAGGTAGTGGTTGTCTTTGAAGTTCGGGTCCACGTTCTTCTCCCAATCGAGCTGGTCGACGATGAAGTCGAGGTCCTGGTGCTTGTTCTTGGGCATGTCCTTCACGAGCAGGCTCCACGGCACTTCACGGCCCTCGACAAGGTTCTGATACATGCCGAAGACGTCCGAACCCCACTGCGGCTCGTAGGTGCAGAGGCTGCCGGGCGCGTGGAGGATGCAGGGATCAATCAGCCAGCCGGAGCCGACCTTGAGGCGGTAAGCCTTGGAGAGGTCGAGGATGCCGTTGTCGCCCTTGTTCCAGTTTTCCAGGCACTTGCGGACCTGCGCCTTGGTGGTGCCGGGCTCGAAGCCCATGAAGGTATAGGGGAAGTTGTTGCCGACGTTGTTGTGCTGCGGCGGGAAGTAGTAGCTCTCGGGCTTGCCTTCCTGGCCGACGAGCTTCGCCTGCTTGGCCGACTGGTGCATGTGGTGGGGAATCGGCCCCATGTTGTCGAAGAACTTCGAGTAGACGGGCCACTTGCCGTATTTCTTCCAGATGGCCTTGCCGACGAGGGTCGCGCCGCAGTCGGCGACGGCCTGGGCCAGCGTGAAGCGTTCCTTGCCGACGACGGCGTAGTTCAGGCCCTCGTCCCAGGCGCGGCCTTCGTTGGCCGTGGGCGTGGTGGAGGCGAACCAACGCTCGTCGATGCCGCCGCGGTTCAGGCCGTAGGCGTAGGTGTCGTCGGGATGGAGCTTGATGCGCAGGCCGGGCTGGAGGAACGAGCGCGGCACCCACGCGGGCGCAAGGCGGAGGAGGCCGCCGGTGCGGGACAGTTCGGCCTCAACCTTGGCCTGGGTGTTCTTCTTGATGGTCTTGAGTTGCGAGACGGTGTTCATGGAAATGCTCGGTGATGTGCTGACGGAAAGCGCTATCGGCTGTGCGGGTGAGCCTAACGAGAGCCGCGGCAGGGCTGCCAACGGAAAAGGGACCGTTCTGGCAATGCGCCCGGCCGGCAGCGAACGGCAACTGGACCGGGTCGGCCTTACGCCCGCGCGAGGCGGATTTCCGCCTCGAAGCCCTTCGGCTCGCGGTTGCGGAAGGTCAGCTTGCCTTGGCAGGCCTCGACGCAGCTTTTCACGATGGCCAAACCAAGCCCCACGCCGCCCTGCTCACGCGTGCGCGCGGCGTCGGGCCGGTAGAAGGGTTCGCTCAGGCGGGTAATGGATTCGGGCGGCACGCCGGGGCCTTCGTCGGTCACGGACACGATGACCTCGGCGCCGCGGGCTGACGCGGTCAGCCGGATCGGGCCGGCATGCCCGGCATAACGCAGGGCATTGCGGATGAGGTTGCCGACGGCGCGGGCGAGCAGTTCAGGCTCGGCCTTGGCCTGGAGTTCATCCGGCACGCTGACCTCGACGGCATCGCTGGCGGCGGCCTCACGCGCGATGACCGTGTCGGCGAGTTCGCGCAGGGAAACGGCGACGAGCGGCAATTCCTTGGCTTTGAGGCTGGCCTTCGAGAAGGACAGCAGTTCGTTCACGAGGTTCGACATGTGCCGCACCTCGTCGCGCACGTCGTTCACGTATTCCCGCTGCCGGGCGTCGGCGCGCTGTTCGAGGACGCCAAGCGCCATCTCCATCCGCGCCAGCGGAGTGCAAAGCTCGTGTGCGATGTCGCCGAGGAACCGCTTTTGGCCGGTGACGAAACCTTCGAGGCGGCCCGCCATGCGTTTCACGGCGGCACCCAAACGACCCAGTTCGTCGCCACGCTGGTCGTTCACCGCGACGGTGAACTTTCCCTCCGCGACCTGTTCCGTGGCGGTGGTCACGAGGCGGATGGATTTCGTGATGCTGCCCACGAACGGCAGCCACCAGAGCACCGAGAACACCAACACGCCGCCGCCGGCCCAGAGCCAGGGCGTGGTGTCGAAGAACAGTCCGCCAGCGCTCAGGGACGGCGACATCACCACGAGGCGGCCCAGCGTGAAGCGGCCGGATTCCGGCGTCGTGAGCGGTGCCCGCAGGATCACCCAGTAGGCGGCTGGCTTCGCGGAATGAAGGAAGACGCGTTGTGACCCGAAATCAGGGCGCCCTTCGAAGCGTCCGGGACCTCGCCGTCCGGGCTCACCTTCCAATGGCGGACCCAACGGTCGCTCTTCGGCGCGAATCCCCTCGGGTCGACCGCCTTCCGGCCGCGGACCCTCGGGCGGCGGTCCGCCGTCACGGCGGGGACCGCCCCGGCCGCGAATGCGCTGGCGGACTTCCTCGGGCAGGTCCAGCGGCGCGCCGGCGAGGATTTCATGCTGGTCGCCCACGAGCGCGAACTTCACGCCGTAGGCGGTGGCGAACCGGTCCAGCGTGCCGGTCCAGTCCTCCTTGGGCCGGGTTCGCAGTTCCGCAAAGATCACATCGGCCACCTGCTGCACCCGTTCGCCCGCCGCGCCGGCGATCAAGGCGTCAGGCCGGAACTCCGTGCGCACCAGGAGCCAGAAGACGGCGGCCAGCAGCACCAAGTTCAGCAGCAGCCAGACGAGGAAGCGCGCGAAGAGCGGCAGGCGGAGTTTCATGGCGCGTCCGGGTTAATGAGCATGTAGCCGGCCCCGCGATAGGTGCGGATGAACCGCGGGCTCTTCGGATCGTCGCCCAGCTTCTTCCGGAGGGCGGAGATGTGGACGTCGATGGAACGGTCAAACACGTCGTAGTCCCGTTCCCGGCATTCCTCCAGCAGCGCCTCGCGCGAACGGACCCGGCCCTTGGCGCGGGCGAGCGACGCCAGCAGGTCGAATTCCACCGGAGTCAGGGAAAGTGCCTGGTCACCCAACACCGCGGTCCGTGTGTCCGGCACCACCCGTAACGGGCCGACGACGAATTCCTCCGGGGCTTCCTCGCCCGGTTTCACCGTGCGGACGGTGCGGCGGGTGACCGCCCGGAGCCGGGCCAAGAGTTCGCGGGTCGAGAAGGTTTTGGGCAGGTAATCATCCGCGCCGATTTCGAGGCCCACGATCCGGTCGGCCTCGTCGCCGCGCGCGGTGAGCATGAGCACCGGCACGTCCACCTTGGCCCGGATGCGCTTGAGCACCTCGAAGCCGTCGAGGCCCGGCAGCATCACGTCGAGGATCACGGCCTGCCACGGTTCACCGGTGGCGCGTTCGACGCCTTCGGGCCCGGTGTGGGCCAGCTCCACGGCGTAACCCATCGGCTCCAAGTAGTCGCGGATCAGGCGGCAGAGCTTGCGGTCGTCGTCGATGACGAGGATGCGCTGGGCGGAGTTGTCGGACGCGTTGGCCATGGCCGATGTTCTGGTGGCAACCCTACCGGCCGGCAACACCGGAGGCCGGCACTTTTACCGCGGCTTAACAAAACTCACCGTCCGGGGAGCAATCGGACGGTCCGCGTGAATTCCGTGCGAGGCGCCCCGTCGTTGATGGTCGCTTGCCGCCACGAATTGTCGGCGTATAGAGACCTTGAACATGTCAGCCGCACCCATTTCCCGCCGGACCCTGCTCAAGGGCGTGGGGGTCACCATGGCCCTGCCGTTGCTGAACGCGATGGCCCCCGTCCGGAGTCTCGCCGCCGGCTCCACCGCGCCGGCCAAGCCGGTCCGCTTCGCCGCGCTTTACATGGCCAACGGCGCGCTGATGCGGGACTGGACGCCGAAGGGCGCCGGCCGGAACTTCGAACTTTCGCCGACGCTGGCGCCACTGGCGGACTTCAAGAATGACCTGCTGGTATTGAGCCAGCTCTGGAACGCCGCGACCAACACGGGCGACGGCCACTACGTGAAGACCGGCGGCTGGCTCACCAGCACGACCATCACCCGCACCACGGGCAGCAACATCTGCGCGGGGAACACCTCGGTGGACCAGGTGATGGCCAAACACGTCGGCAACCAGACGCCCCTCGCCTCCCTGGAGCTTGGCATTGAACCGCCCTCGACCGGTGTGGATACCAACGTCGGCTTCACCCAGCTTTACGGGGCGCACATTTCCTGGGCGACCCCCACCAGCCCGTTGGCGAAGGAGATCAATCCGAAGCTCGCGTTCGACCGCCTGTTCCGGTCCACCGCCGCCGCCGGCCGCCGGGGTGGCTTGGACGATGACCAAAGCGTGCTTGATCTCGTCGCGGAGGACGCCAAGCGCCTGGAGCAGAAACTGGGTTACGCCGATCGGCAGAAGCTGAACGAGTATTTTGAAAGTGTCCGCTCGGTGGAACGCCGAATCGAATTCGACCGCAAGCGCAAGACCGGCGAGAACATGGAGGACAAGTTGGTCCGGGCCGAGATTGAGCGGCTGGGCAAGGTGGTGGACCTCTATGCCGATCCTGCCCGGGTCAGCGAGCGGCGCGATAATCACGGCGAACAGGTCCGGCTGATGCTCGACATCATGGCGCTCGCGTTCTGGAGTGATGCCACGCGGGTCAGCACGTTCATGTTCGGCAACTCGGTCAGCGGCCGGAACTTCTCTTTTCTGGAAGCAGGCCTGGGCTCCCACCACGAAAACTCCCATCATGAGAACAAGGCTGACAAACAGGAGCGCTACCAGAAGATCAACCGCTGGCATGCGGCTCAGGCTGCCTATTTCCTGGCCAAGCTGCGTGGCTACCAGGAGGGAGAGGGCACGGTGCTGGACAATTCCATGGTCCTGTTCGGCGCCGGCATGAGCGACGGCAACGCGCACAGCCCGCATAATCTGCCCCTGATCCTCGCCGGCCGCGGCGGCGGGACCATCGCCCCGGGACGTCACCTGACCTACGAGAAGGACCACCCCATGGCGAACTTGCACGTGGGCCTGCTGCGGCGGATGGGCGTCAAGGCGGAACGCTTTGCCGACAGCACCGGTGAACTGGCTGGTCTGGCGGACGCGAACTACTCGGGAACAGCGCAACCTGCCGCCGGCTAGCGGCGCTTAAGCCCGGGGGTCAGAGCCGACCCAGTTTGGCGGTGAGGGCTGTCCGCACGTGTTCCGGGACAAAGGGGCTCACGTCGCCGCCCAGGCGGGCGATCTCCTTCACGATCCGGGAGCTGACAAACGTGTAGGTATCCTTCGGCGTCAGGAAGAGCGTTTCCACCTGCTCGTTTAGCCGCCGGTTCATGAGCGCCATCTGGAATTCGAACTCAAAGTCGCTCACCGCGCGCAGTCCGCGCACCACGGCGCAGGCACCCCGGCTCACGACGTAGTTTACCAGCAGGCAGTCGAAGCTGTCGGCCTCGACATTGGGCAGGTCGGCACAGGCGGAGCGCACGAGGTCGGTGCGTTCCTCCACGGAAAACAGCGGTTGCTTCGACTCGTTGCGGGCCACGGCCACCACGACCCGGTCGAATATCCGCGCCGCCCGCCGCACCACGTCGAGGTGCCCGTTGGTGAACGGGTCGAAACTTCCTGGATAGATGACCGTGCGCATGGGGCGAGGCTAACCCGACCGACGCCGCGGCCAACTGCTAATTCCGTTAGTCCCGCGGGTTCACCGCGGCTCCGTTTGCGGTTCCGGGACGGTTCAATAGACTAGCGGCTGACGTGAAGGACCAAACTGCCAACGCCGGTTTTCCCGCGGGAACCGAGGCGGCCCTCTGGCGGGGAGTCGGTGCCCGGTGGAAGCAGCTTTTCGGTGACTTCAACCGCCTGGGCGTGAGCTTCGAGTGGCATGAACTTCCCGGTCGGGCGGACGTCGACTGGGCGCAGAGCTTTCACCCCGGCAGTGTGGAACTTTGCCTGAATCTGTCCGGGCTCGGGGAAGTGCGTGAAGGCAACCGTTGCTGCCAACTCGGTGCTTGGAGCGCCGCCTTTTATCGGGAAGGTCCCCGGATTTCAGCCCTGCGACGGACCGGGGACGATCACTTGTTCGTGACCGTGGAGTTTTCGCCGGCCTTCCTGCAACGGCACTTGGACGCCTGCTCGTCGGATCTGCATCCGCTGGTCCGTGGAATGTGGATGCCGGATCTGGCGCCGGCGGAAGGATTGTCGGAAGTCGAGCCGCTCAATTCGCGGCAACGGGATTTGGTTCTGTCGCTCCGCCAGCCGCCGGTGCTGGCGGCCGCCCAGTCAACCTGGTTTCAAGCCAAGGCAATTGAGCTGATGGGGGAGTTTTTCTTCCAGCAACCCCCTGCTGCGGAGCTGTTCTGCCATCGTCATCAGCGGGTGGCTCGGACCCGGGTCGAGTTGGTCGAGGAGCTCATCAAAAGGAACCTGGCCAATCCGCCGACCTTGCAGCAGATCGCCAAGGATGTGGGCTGCAGCCCGTTCTACCTGAGCCGCATGTTTTCCAAGGAAAAGGGGCAAACCATCCCCCAGTTCGTCCGCCAACTCCGGCTCGAACGGGCAGCCGCGCTCCTGCGCTCCGGCAAGCACAACGTCACCGAAGCCGCGTTGGAGGTCGGCTACAATAGCCTGAGCCACTTCAGCCACGCATTCCACCAACAATTCGGCTGCTGCCCGGGGCTCTACCCGGTGTCGGTCAAGGCGTTGCGGGGAGACCCCTGAATCGGCCCGGCAGGTGCACCAGCCAATCAATGATTTGGCCGGTCCGAAACCAGCCGGACTGGAACCCATCCAGGACGCTCCCGGAACCGACCAACATTGGCAGGAACAGGAGCATCACGACGATGTTGCCAACTAGGATCACGACCGCGGAAAACAACGCGCCTTCGCTCACGATGTCCGGTTGGCGCAGCCGAAGAACCTGAATGGTCATCGCGACGTGAAAGGCGTAGAAGAACCCGAATCCTAAAGGCAATAGCAGCCATTGGCCGACGGCCGGCCAAATTCGTTGGGCCAAGCCCACCAAGCCTGCCCATCCCACCGCATAGAGCGGGAAAAAATAGGGAGCCAAGGTGATCAGCGAATTGGTATCGGACAGGATGACGTGGCCTCCCTTGGCGCCAACCTTGATGGATTTGACCCTATGGCCGAAGAGCCAGGCCCACGCTGCATGGGTTAACTCGTGCCCAGCCACATAAGTCCGCCACGGTTTCGGAAAAAGTAGGACGAACAAAATCAACAGGGCGGCCCCACCCAAACAAGCCAGTGTCGATTCCGAAAGACGGAAGCTGGCGCCAGCGACACCCGCGGCTGCCCACCCAAGTCCCACCAATATCGGAGTGAGCCCAAGGCCAACGCACAGTTTCAGGAAGCAGGCGGCAGCCCTCATAAAGCAAAAGGCCTGCTTCCCTAGGAAGCAGGCCTCATGATCAAACGCAGCCGAGCTTAGTCGTTAGGGCGGGCACTGTCCGCACCAGTCGCACCATACACCTGCTGCGGCGGGGCTTGGGTCTCGCGGGGGGTCGTAGTAACGGTAGGAGTTCCATTGAACGCCAAGGTCTCAGTAACCCGGCGGCCCTTGACGACGGCTACTTCGCGCTCAAACGCGGCGGCGCGGGTCGGGAACTTGGCGCTGGCAACGGCCAGTGCCTTGTCGGCGTAGGCCGGAGCGCCTTCGGCCGCAGCTGCAAGAATGGTCAAGGCGCTGTCAGGAGCAGCATTGAGTGCGGCAACCACGACTGCTTCGGTCGATTCCGGGGAAACTTTCAAGACGGAAACGATCACGCTGCCAACGGTCGAAGGATGCGACTTGATGGCGGCAGTCACAACTGCCACGGCAACTTCCACCTTGGACTCTTTGGAGGCAGCCGAAACGAGCTTCGCGGCTTTGCCGGAGACATCGACGACCTTAGAGGCGATGATCGCCTTGGAAATCGCTTCGGTTTCGACGGCCGGCAACGCAAAGGCGGGAGCGGCGGCGAGCACCGAGCCCGCGACAACTGCGAACACAACAGACTTCAAGGAATTGGTCTTCATTTTCTAATGCTTGGATTAAGGTTAATCGCGCTTGCGTCGTATCGCGTAAAAGCCGACGGACGTCAATCGATTACTTTAAAATCGTCGCTTGAACGAAGCCTCCTGCCAGTCCAAACGGTGTGCGGAAACCAAAGACAAAGCGCGGTTTTCGCCTTAGAACGCTCCCGCCAACAGGCTATTTGTTCGCCCGAAGCATACTTGAAGACACTCCACTCGTATCTCCTGAGGCAACTGTCCGCGACCGTGCTGTTGACGGTGGCTGTGTTCACCTTCTTGCTGCTCGTCGGCAGCGTCCTGAATGATGTTTTTGAGCTCGTGGCGAGCGGCAAGGCCTCAATGGTGGTAGTCGGGAAGGCACTGATGCTGCTGGTGCCGTTCGTCCTCGCGTTTTCCCTGCCAATCGGGCTCCTCACCGCCACGCTGCTGCTTTTTGGTCGCCTGAGTGCCGACCACGAGCTGACGGCGCTGAAGGCGAGCGGGATAAGTCCGTTGCGCCTCGCCACCCCGGTCCTCGGGTTTGGTTCCGCCATGGCTTCGGTTTGTGCGGCGTTCAACCTTTACCTGTCGCCGGCGGCCCGGGTTGAGTTCAAGGAATTGCGGGATGGCGTGCTCCGAACCCAAGGGACACGGCTGCTTTCGGACGGCCGGTTCATCGAACTCGGTTCCCGGGTCACGTTGTATGCGCAGAAGGTCACCGGCCCAAAAATGAGCGGTGTCCTCATTTACGGCATGACCAACTGGGTCACCGGCGGCCGGACCAACCTCATCCGTAACCTGGACGTCTATGCGCCCGAGGGAGAATTGCTGTTCGACGCCCAACAGCGTCCGTTCCGCCTCAAGCTACAGCGGGTGCAAGGCCTGTATCTGAGCGGTTCGGAATGGCAGCCGTTGTTCCTCGACGAATACTTCTACGATATCCCGGACTTTCGTAGCGGTGCCCAACAGTCACCCAAGATCACCGACATGACCCTGCCCGAATTGTTGGCGGAGCGCCGGCGCGTTGGACGCGACGGCGGCCCGGTGACCCCCATCACCGTCCAAATCCATCGCAATCTTTCGTTTTCCTTCGCGTGCCTTGGCTTCGCGATGGTGGGCATGCCGCTTGGAGTCCGCGCCCACCGTCGGGAGACCAACATCGGCATCGCCATCGCATTGGCCCTGCTCGCCATCTACTACAGTTTCCTGCTCATCGGCTCGGCGTTGGATACCCGTCCTCAGTTCCATCCGGAACTAATCGTCTGGATCCCCACCGTTTTGTTCATCGGGACGGGCACCGGCCTGTTGTGGCGCCTGAACCGGCAATAGCGGTGTCCGCTGTCCGCCTACCCGGTGCCGCCGTGATGCCGCAACTTGGCGAGCAAGGACACGATGCGGCTGGCGATCACCACCGCGGTGATCAACAGCAATACTCCGCTGGCCTGCGAAAGCCGGCGCAGGGCAATGGCCGAGAATTTCCCGTGCCCCCGCGAGACCCCCCAACTCACGCCGGCGAACCACAGGAAACCGCTGACCGCCACGCCGGCACAGAACAAACCCTTGCTGTCCCACGTAGCCTCCAACGCCCCATGGGCCAGCAGGGATCCGGTAATGCCGATCCAGAGCAGCAAAACCCCGGGGTTGCCCAATACCCGCACGAAACCGGTCCAGAACGCGGTATGCGGGTGGAGCTTTCGTTCCACGAATTCCTCGACCCGCTCCTCCCCGGGAATCTGGCCCGCCCGCAGGTATTTGATCGCGAGCCAAAGAACCAAGACGAAGCTGAAGAGCTCCATCGCCGCCCGAACGAGCTGTATCTGGAGCAACTGCGCAAAGCCGGCGAACGCCGCCACGCAGTAAAGCGTCTCCATCAGCACGGCACCCACGGCCATGATGAACGCCCCCCGAAAGCCTCGGGTCGCACTTTCATTAACCACGGTAACGTTAACCGGCCCACCCAACGCCGAGGTGATGAAACCCGCCAGCAGGCCCAAGCCGCCCGCCGTCAGCATTTCGGTGGCTGGAATCATAGGCGATGGTGCAAGGCAGCCGAAGGCTGGGTGGCTACTTTTCCCGGGCCTGCACCGAGCCCGTTTCCTCCTCGTCCGGTTCGTCATCCACCTCGATTTCCTTCTGCATGGGCCGGGAAATCCACGGACGGATCAATCCGTAAACCAAGTAGGCGGTGAACAGCAGCGGCGCGGCGAACGGGAGCAACTTCTTCCACAGGACGAACACCGCCCCGACCACCAGCACTACGACCAGAGTCCTCACAAATGGCCGTTGGGTGCGCCAGTCGAGCTTCTTGAAGGTCGGATATTTCACCTCGCTGACCATCATCACGGACAGGAACACGAGGATGAACGGCAACGCATAACGCCAAGACCCTTGTTGGAAGTCCTTCTCTTCGAGCCACAGCAGAAAGAGGGTCAGCGAGGCCACCATGCCGGCGGCCATCGGGATTGGAATTCCCAGGAAATACTTTCCGCCGCCGCCGCCGGACATCGCCGCGAGGCAGTTGAACCGCGCCAGTCGGAACGCCCCGCAGATGACATACAACGACGCGATGAACCAACCGACCTCGGGGTGATTCACAAACACATCCTTCAGCACGATGCGATGCACCAGAAACGCCGGTGCCACGCCGAAGCTGACGATGTCGGCCAAGGAGTCGAACTCGCGCCCGAACGGCGACTCAAAACCACCCATGCGCGCCACTCGGCCGTCAAAGAGGTCAAAGATGCAGGCGAGCAGGATGTAAAGCAGCGCTTCCCGGATGACCGCAGGGTAGTTGGGCAGCGCCAGATCGGCCTCCACGATCCGGGTGATCGCGAGGAAACCGCAGAACAGATTAGCCGCCGTCAGCAGGTTGGGCAGCAGATAGATCTTCAGCCGGGCGTCGCTGTTGACGCCGGGTGCCGTCGTCGTTTGCGTGGTATTGCTCATGACGAAATCCTGGCCATCGGCGTGGTTCCGCCGACGACCTTTTCACCGAGCTTCACCGTCACCTCCGCGTTCAACGGCAGATAGACGTTGGCCCGGGAACCAAACTGGATCAGGGAAATCCGCTCGCCCTTGGCCACCGTTTCCCCGACCGCAAGCCAAGGAATGATGCGGCGGGCGATCAGCCCGGTGATCAAACGAACGCCCACCTTGGCTCCGGCAGGTTCCGAGGCCTTGAAGCCGATCAGGACGTTCTCATTGAACTGTGCGCTGTCGGTGCGCATCGCGTTCAGATACTGCCCGGGCGTGTGTTTCACTAGTGTGACCTCCCCGGACACCGGCGCCTGTTGCACATGCACGTTGAAGACGGACAGGAAGATCGACACCCGCTTGCACCGGCCACCCATCACGGTTGGTTCCTCGGTTTCGTCGATCACATCCACCGTGCCATGCGCCGGGGCCACGACAATTCCCGCGCCGGCCGGAACCTGCGAATCCGGGTCGCGGAAGAAATAGAGCGTGAACACCGCCATCACCATGCCAAGACCGCAGAACAGGGCCGCCAGCCCCAGCCCGACTATCCCACGCGGCCAGACCAACGAAACGACGGCGACCAGGAAAATGACCAGCAGGACAACTTTGGTGAGGATCGCGCCCGCCGCGGCGAGCGCCTTGCCTTTGTGCTTCACGGGCCGAGCCTAAGGCGCACCGGCCGCAAGGGGAAGCGCGGGATGGCCGCCGCGACCGCGTATGCCGCCCCCGGTCGGCCCAAAGAATCCCTTTCCTCGGGTCTCTCGTTCTGCCCTATTCCCCGCCCGCTCGCGCCGCGAGCGACTGTCTACACGCCATGAGTCTGTCCACTGCCCTGCTCAAGCCCGGTGAATCCGATCGCCTCGTCGCCGGCCATCCTTGGGTCTATTCCAACTCCATCGTCCGCCTCACCGGCCCCGCCAACGACGGTGACGCCGTCCAGGTCAAGGACCACCGCGGCCGCTTCGTCG
Organism: Kapaibacterium sp. (SeqCode); assembly: GCA_044339945.1. Taxonomy (GTDB): domain Bacteria; phylum Verrucomicrobiota; class Verrucomicrobiia; order Limisphaerales; family UBA9464; genus CAIWAH01. Next base: position 9,490 of record JBIIUN010000010.1, on the reverse strand, counting down.
GCGTCGGGCTCTATAATTCGCGCTCCAAGATCGCCATCCGCCTGCTCGACCGCGAGCGCAGCGACTTCGACGGCGCCTTCTTCAAGGAACGCATCGGCGCCGCCCTCGCGTTGCGGCGCCGCCAGATGCCGAACGCCACTTCCTTCCGCGTCGTCAACGCCGAGAGCGACTTCCTCTCCGGGTTGATCGTGGACAAATACGAGGACGTGCTCGTGATCCAGACCAGCTCGCTGGGCATGGACAAGCGCAAGCACCACATCACCGCGGCGCTGATCGATCTCCTCCAACCGTCGGCCATCGTCGAACGCAACGACATGGGTTCCCGTAAGTTTGAGGGGTTGGAGGATTCCAACGAAGTGCTCTTCGGCGAGGCGCCCGCGCAGTTCTCGGTCCGCCTGAACGGCCTCGCCTTCAGCGTGCCTGCCGGCGGCGGCCACAAGACCGGCCTCTACCTCGACCAGCAGGCCAACTACGCCGCCGTCGCGGAAATGACCCAGGGCGCCGAGGTCCTCGACTGTTTCTCCTACCTCGGCGGCTTCGCCCTGCATTGCGCCCGCGCCGGCGCCAAGCACGTGACCGCCCTCGACCAGAGCGAGGAGGCCGTGAAGTCGGCCCGCGCCATCGCGGAAACAAACGGTGTCACCACCGGCCTCAGCTACGAGACGGCCAACGTCTTCGACTGGCTGCGGGAGAAGACGTCGACCACGCCGAATGAGCGGCTGATCCCGCGCTTCGGGGTGATCATCCTGGATCCGCCTTCGTTCACCCGCACCCGTTCGTCCGTGGACGGCGCCCTCCGCGGCTACAAGGAGATCCATCTCCGCGCCCTCAAGCTGATCAAGACCGGCGGCGTGCTGGCCACCTTCTGCTGTTCGCATCACGTGGATGCCCGGCTGTTCGAGGAGGTCATCGTGGATGCCGCCACGGATGCCCGCGTCATGCTGCGCCGCGTGCGGAGCTTCAGCCAGTCGCCGGACCACCCGGTGCTGCCAGCGATTCCGGAAACGGAATACCTCAAGGGCTTTGCCTACGAGGTCGTGCGGTAACGAGGGACGCGGAAACTCGGCGCCGCTGCTCTAGGCCAGCACCTTCCAGAGGGCGAAAAGCACTCCGGGAAACCAGAACACCAGGCTCAGAATCAGGCTGATGAGGGTGTCCTTCCCGGACTTGGTCTTCAGGTAAACCGCGAGCGGCGGCAGGAAGATGGCGAGGAGGATCAGGATAACTTTGTTCACGGGGGCGAGGGTATGGTTACCCCCTTGCGTGGCAACTGCCGGCCGCGCGTGACTTTTCAACGCGCATCGGACCCGGCAGCCCGGACTGTCCTTGTCCGCCGGGTCCGCGCACACTGCGCCCATGCCGCTGGTAGAATACCTTGTTGCCGGAACGCTGGGCCTCGGCGTTGGGCTCGCCCTTGGATGGCTGATCCGGGCCCAACGCCGCCCTGCGCCGGATGCCCGCGTCGAGGCCGAACTCCGCTCCCAACTGGCCGCCCGCGAGTCTGAGTTGGGCCAGCTCCGCGCCACGTTGGCGGAGGCCGGCTCCGCCCGCGCCGCCGCCGAGGCCACCCGTGCAGCCGCCGAGCAACACTCGGCCGAACGAACCCGGGCCACGGAGGAAGCTGAAGTCCGCGCCCGGACTTCCCGCGACCAGCTCGCCGCCCGCGACGCCGAACTGGCGACCGCCCGCGCCGAAGCCGACAAGGCCAACGCCCTGCTGGCCGAACAACGCCGCTTCCACGAGAACCAGTTGCGGGAACTGCGGGAGAAGCACGACGACGCCCTCACGGAACTACGCGCCACCAACGACCGCGCCCTGCTCGCGCTGCGGGACCAATTCAAGGCGACCGCCGCCGAGGCCCTCGCGGCGAACAATCCCAAGTTCCTCGAACTGGCCAACGAGCTGTTCGCCCGCTTCAAGGCCACCTCCGAAGGCGACCTCAGCCAGCGCCAGGAGAAGATCGCCGGCCTCGTCAAACCGCTGGAAGACCAACTGAAGGCCTACCAGGAACGCCTGCAGCAAGCCGAGTCCCAGCAGCAGTCCGCCCTCGGCCAGGTGAAGCAGCACCTGGAATCGCTCGCCGCGCAGAGCCAATCCCTGTCGAGCGAGACGCAGCGCCTGCGCGTCGTGCTGGGCTCCAGCCAGGCTCGCGGACGTTGGGGTGAGGAAACCCTTCGCCGCGTCGTCGAAGCCGCGGGACTCAGCATCCATTGCGACTTCGACGTGCAGGTGCAGGAGGCCGACAAGAAGCCCGACCTGCTCGTGCGCCTGCCCGGCAACCGGGTCATCCTGGTCGATTCCAAGGTGCCGGACCTCGATTTCCTCGGTGCCTTGCAAGGCGCCGACGAGCTTCGCCGCGCCGAGGCGCTGCGGGATCACGCCGCCAAGCTCCGCGCCACGATCAAGGCGCTGGCCGACCGCGATTACCCGCGCCAATTCACCGAGGCGCTCGATTACGTCGTCCTGTTCCTGCCGGCTGAATCGCTCTTCAGCGCCGCCCTGGAAGGCGATCGCGACCTGATCGTGTGGGCCGCCGAACGGCGTATCCTGCTCGCGACGCCGGCGTCGCTCATCGCCTTGCTGCGCAGCGTGGCGGTCAGCTGGCAGCAGCACGACCAGTCGGTGAATGCCCGCGCCATCGCCGAGGCCGCCCGTGAGCTGTTCGAACGGGTGGCCAAGTTCACGGAACATTTCGAGTCCATCCGCGACGGACTCCAGAAGGCCGGCGACGCCTACAACCGGGCCCTCGCCAGCTACGACAGCCGGGTGCGTCCGCAAGGCGACAAGCTGGCCAAGCTCGGCGGCACGCCGGACAACCGGCAACTGGCCGAAGTCGAGCCGCTGGACGCGACCTTGCGGTTGCCCCCGGCAACCGCGGGATAGCCAGTGACGGCCCACCGGAAAGAAGACCTCAGCCGCTCGTTCCCCGGTGCTGGAGCCACAGGACGACGGCCTCGGTGCGGTTGGTGACCTCCAGTTTGGTGAAGATCCCGCTGAGGTAGTTGCGCACCGTGCCCTCGCCCAGTCCCAGCGTGGTGGCGATCTCCTTGTTCGCCCGCCCTTCGGCCAGCAGTTCGAGAATGCGCCGCTCCTGGGCCGAAAGCCGGTCCACCGCCGCCTGGGGATAGGGCCGCGGCACCCGCTCCGGGGGAGCCATGACGGCCTGGACGACCCGCTGCGCCACGGCCGAATCCAGCACCGAACCGCCCCGGGCCACCTGGACGAGGGCCTGCGCCAGGTCGGTCTGCTCAAAATCCTTGAGCAGGTAGCCGTCCGCGCCGGCGGTCAGGCACGACAGCACCGACCGGTCATCGCCAAAGGAGGTCAGGATAACCACCGCCGGGGCGTTGTCCCGCGCCTTCAGGCGGCGGCACACCTCGTCGCCGGTCAGGTCGCTCAGGCGCAGGTCCAGCACGACCACGGTGGGTTGGAGCTGCTCGGCCAGACGCAATCCTTCCGCGCCGGTCGCCGCCTCGCCCACGACCCGGATTCGCGGGTCATCGGCCAGGATCGTCCTAAGCCCCACGCGGACGACCGTGTGGTCATCCACGAGCAGCACGCGGATTGGGCGGGGGTCGGTTTCGCTGTTCATCGTGGCAAGGGCAGTTCGGTGGTTGACGCCGGCGCCGGCGCGGGAAATTCGAGGCGCACGGAGGCGCCGTGGCCGGGGGCGGAGGTCACCGCCAGTGTGCCACCCAACTCGGCGGCCCGTTCCCGCAGCGTCCGCAGGCCGAAGCCGCCGCCGGCCACCTTCGCCGGCTCGAAGCCCTGGCCGTCGTCGCTCACCTCCAGGCAGTAAATCCCGGCCCCCCGCCGCAGCGCGATCCCGATCCGGCCCGGCCGCCCGTGCCGCAGCGCGTTCGAGAGGCACTCGCGCACCACGTTCACCAGTTGCAACACGACCCGCGCCGGCAACGCCCCCGCCGCCGGTGCCACTTCCAGGTCGAACTCCACCGGCGTCGTCCGCCGCAGCCGCGGCAGCAGGCTTTCCATCGCCTCCCCGAAGGTCTGTCCCGGCGTCCCCCGCTCGTCCTGCAGCGCCAGCAGGAACTGCCGCAGCTCCACGATCGTGTCCTGCACCAGGTGCCGCCCGTCCTCCAGCCCGTGCGCCGCCTTCTCCGGCGCCGCCGTCAGGTGCCGCTGCGCATGCTGCAGGTGCAAACCCACCGCGTAGAGGCTCTGGATCGTCCCGTCATGCAGGTCCCGCGACAGGCGTTCCCGTTCCCGGCTCAGCCGCGAGAGTTCGCCATGGGCCAGCGCGAGTTGCGCCGCCGCCGCGGCCTCGCGCCGCCGCCCGCGCACCTGCACGAACAGCAGCCCGGCCGTCAGCAACGTGAACCCGCCGCCGGTGGCGGCGCTGAACCACGGCCACCGCCGCTGCGACTGCGCCTCGAACATCGGCGTGGTCCAGAGCTTGGCGACCAGCCGCCGGCCGTAGTGGGGAATCTCCCGTTCGCCCGTCAGGTAGGCCGCCGTCCGCCAGGCGGTTTCGGGCGCCAGTTCGCCGGAATCCACCACCGGCTCGATGGCCTGGCCAAAGCCGTCCGCCACGTAGAGGCGGAAGCCCAGCGGGCTCGGCGTATCCCGGAGCACCGGCCCCAGCCACCGCCGCGGATCCGCGCTGGCAAAGACCACCCCACGCCAGCGGTCCGGGGGGATTGAGCGGTCCGTCTGGGGCGTGGCCTCCGTAATCAGGGCCGCATACAGCCGCAACCCGGCCACCGCCCCGCCATACCAGCCGGCGGGCGCGATCTCCTCCAGGTCGGAGCCGTTCACCGCGCCGTCCGCGATGGCGTCCTCCAGCCGCCAGGGTTCGGCGTGATCCCGCCCACCCTCTGGACTCGCTGCCAACAAGTCTCGCCCCAGGATGCTGCCATTGGTCCGCCACACCGAAGGGTCGAGATTCACGGCCGCGTAGAGCACCACGGGCAACCGCGGCTCGCCTTGCAACCGCGGCGGGCGCCAGCGCGCTCGGGCCGGCAGCTTCGGCCACACGGTGAAGGTCAACCCATGCCGGGTCGACCAAACGCCTTCCCTTGCCGCTTGCTCAGTGGGCAGCACCTGCTCCGCGTAACCCAGCCCGAGCAGGCCGGAATAGTCGGAATCCAACTTGTTGGCGGCGCACCATCGGTCCCACGCCGCCGGTGACAGCTCCGGCTGGGCCGCCACCCAGTCGCGGGCGCGGTTCAATAGGTCCGCCACCCGCTCGAAGTAGGTATCCACCGCCTGATTGAAGAGGAGCGCGGCTTCGGCGAAGCGCGCCCGGTCCGCGGCGGCGGAACGCCGGTGCAACTCCGCCGTCACGAAGCCCGTGCCGATCCCGCCCACCAGGAGCACCAGCCACACCGGGCGAAACGCCGGGTCCGGCACCGCCCGCCAAACCGCGCCCAGGCCGGCCGCCACCGTCGTGGACAGGCCGCCCGCCAGCAGCCCGGCCGCCGCGGCCGCGACCCAGGGCCAGCCCAGGGACCACCGCCGGCGCGCCGCGTCTTCGGCGCGCATGCAGCCGGCCCATTCGCCCGGCGCCGCCGCGGCCAGGGCGGCCATTTCCGGGTCCGACAGCTTCCGGTCAAACAGGGCCACGTCGTCAAAGAGCGCCGGATCGTTCTTCGCGACGAGGGGCTGGACAGCGTTGGTTGAGTTGGCGTCCGGCCCGAGCAGGAATTGGAACTCCGCCAGGTGCGGCGAGGGAAAGTCCGACCCCAGCGACTTATCCAGCGCCAGCCGGCCGTCCACATACGCCCGCAGGTGATACTTCTCCCGCACGAGCCCCAACTGCTGCCACTGGCCCGGCTGCGCCCCGGGAATCGCGAACTCCGTGAACTCCCAGCCGGCGGCAGCCTGCTCGCCCCGACCGCCGACGTGGACGACCACCGCCCCGCCGCGCAGGCCCAGTTGCAACCGGAACCGCGGATTGGCGAGCCGGGCAAACGCGTAGTTGGGTGGAGCTCCGTCCACCCGGTTGGTGGGCAAACGCACGCGGAAACTCCACGAGAACGTCTCGTCCTTCACGGCCCAGCGCCCGAGGCTGACGCGACCCTCCGGCTGCACCCGGAACAGGGCGTTGCCCGCCGGCGCCACGACATCGGCAAACTTCTCGGGCAGGGCCTGCATGGGCCATTGCGGCCGGTGCTCCGCGGCGTCCCCGCTGAACCACGCCACCGGCGCCGCCGGCCACGGCTCGGGCCGCCGGCGCGCCTGCTCCACCGCCGCCAGCCAGACGGCGGTCCCCAATGCCCAGAGCGCCCAGGCCCAGGGCCGCCACGCGGCGGCCCCCGGGCGCCGCGGTCCGGATGAAGTTGGAGGTTCTTGGATCATCGCCACCGGCCCATACCCCCGCCCGTCGCCGCGGACGTGAGTCCGGGGCCGGAGGTTTCGCTTCGTCCCGCCGCGCCCCGCGACCGACTTACGTCGGCGGCTACTGTCGCGCGTGCTGCCCGACGCCGTTCCGTAGCCGCGGACGTGAGTCCGTGGCAGAGGGTTTTGCTTTCTCCTCGCATCCACTTCCACCGGCTCACGCCGGCGGCTACCCAGTCGCGAGTAGCTGGGAACGTCCGTTCGGAGCCGGCGGCCACCGCGGGCTGGGCTCGCTTCACGTCAACCAAGGTGCGCCCTTCCCATCGTGGAGTCCCGGCTTCCCCGTGGGCGCCGGCTCCGACTCGTGCGCCGCGCCCACCACCTGCCAGAGGATCGCCCAAGACTCCGCCCGCGCCGGATGGAGGTCCGGGTAGCCCGGCACCACGCACCCCGCGAACGGCCAGTCCGCCTCCCGCTCCACGAGGCCCGCCCGCACGGGATTGAGCCGGATGTAGTCGCAGTTCGCCTGGAACATCCCGCGCCGCCGCTCCTCCGGCCGGATCACGCGGTCAAACGCCTGCTTCTGGAGCCGCCACGGCTTGGCATTGACCCTTGGCGCCGAGGCCGCGGACGTAGCCGCGGACGTAAGTCCGTGGCCGGAGGTCTTCTTGGGTCCGGGCGCGCCCTGCCACCGACTCACGTCGGCGGCTACCTCGGCACCGGCGGCCCCGCCCGGCCGCCCCTTGCGTTCCCAGGCCGCGGCCAGCTCGGCATTCACAAACTCACGCAGGAACTTCATGCCGTTGAGCTGATCGCTCGTGCGGCGCAGGCCCAGCCACACCAGGTGAAAGTGATCGGGCATCAGGCAATACACGGGACAGACCAGCGCCTCTCGCGCCGCGGCATGGAGCAGGAGTTCCCGGAAACGCGCGTGGAAGGCACCGTCGAGCCAGCCCGTGGCGCGGTGGGCCAGCGTGCCTTCCCAATGGACGGCCGCGTGCCCCTGATAATGGTGCCGCGTCAGCCGCGGGAGATGTTCGCCCAAGGGGAACGCCATGCGGCGAGCGTAGGAAAAACGGCCCGCTCCGTCGCGCGGATTCGTCGCCGCGGAGGGGCGTCTGGTAGCCGCGGACGTAAGTTCGTGGCAGTGGGTTTTGCTTACTCCTCGCACCCGCTCCCACCGGCTCACGCCGGCGGCTACGGGTCGCGCGGAACGGGATGGGGCAGCCATCATGCCGGGCCAGCCTACCGCAGCCCGCCGCCGGTGGCACCAGTGACAAATGTCACCCCGTAAACATGACATTCCTCCCGGTGTGACATGACAAATGTCACGCCAGTTGGGTGACATCTGGCACTACCGGAACCCACCGCCATTCCGGCACAATCCGCTGAAAGGAGCCCGGTTGCCCGGCCGTGAATCAACGAAACGACCTGTCTCGCCGCGAAATGCCATCGCCTAACCCAACCACGCCTGCCGCAACTCGCGACGTAGCCGCCGACGTTAGTCGGTGGCAGTCCGGCCCCCCGGCGCCGAAGCCCACCGCCACGGACTCACGTCCGCGGCTACCGGGGCGGGGCGTATCCCCATCCTCCTGCCTGATAAACCCTCACCACTTCATCCATGAAAAGTCCTCTATCCTTGCTGACACTGCCGACGTTACTGATCGGCCTATCCGACGAATTGTCCGGCCAGGTCTATTCCGACCTTCACCTCTTCGGCACTACCGCGTCCCCTACCGTTGACTACGGGTTCCAGTTAGGTCCGCGGATTGACCAACGCATCATTGATGTGTCGCCGGCGACAGCGTCGGGGTCTTCCCCAAGTGGTCTCGCCCGAGTGGACCTCTTCGGTCAGGTCGGCCCGGGAGTCCTCAAGGCTTCGGCGTCAGGTTCGTCCTCGTCACTGGTAAATCAGGGTGGTGAAACCGTCTCAGCCGACGCCTTTGCCCGTGTCGTCGCCCGTTCGATGGAAGCGTTGACTCTTTCCGCGACTGGATATCCCACTGGTGAACAGGCGCTGATTCGCTATTCCTACTTCCTGCCGGGAAACCTCAGCACCGACACTTCTGGGTCTGGCTACGTTATTGCATCGGCAGAGTTTTCGAGCGGGTTTGGCCATCCCGACGGCGGCGCAATTCTACAGTCAATGGACGGCATTTCGGGCTACTTATGGCGTGACCACACGGTGCAAGATACCGGACTCCCGTCGGTGAACAATCTGCCGTCGGGAAGACTCATCACCTACGAGCGGAACGTCCGGCTGGGAACCGAGTTCACCACATGGCAAACCCTCATCGTGAGCGCACAAGCGCTCGGAGCATTCGGAGGTCCCGCACCAGGAATCCCCCCGGGCTCCGCCAGTTTCGACATTGATTTCTCCGGGAGCGCCTATTGGGGAGGGGTTTCCCAAGTCACCATCGGCGGGGTGCCGGTGAGCGGCTACTCGCTGGTGAACAGCGACGGGGTGAACTTCAACGACTCCTTCGCCCCCGCAGTGCCCGAGCCCGGGCACTGCGCCGGCTTCGCCGCCGCCGGCCTGCTCGCCTATGGCCTTTGGCGTCGGCATTCGCGCCGCGCCTGACCGCTCGCCATCCGCTCAACGCATGCCATCACCGCGCCCACCTACGTCCGCTGCCGCCCACGACGTAGCCGCCGACGTCCGTCGGTGGCAGTCCGCCGCCCGCGACGCCGAAGCCCGCCGCCACGGACTCACGTCCGCGGCTACGGGGGCGGGGCGTATCCCACCTTTCCAGCCTCATTGAATCTCCAACGACCAAACATGAATGCCCGTCTCAACCTGAACCGCCAAACGCCACCACGCCGCGGCAACTCCAAACTCTCCACGCTGCTCCCACTCCTGCTGCTTTCCGGCACGGGCTCTGCGTTGGCAGCCCAGCAGCAGCTTCAAATCGTAGGTGGTTGGCAAAACAGCCCCCCCGACAATAGCGTTGGATTCGGTGAGATACGCAATGCCTACACAACGCCCATGACTGTCAGCGGCTTGGGCTTAACGATGTCCGCCTCGGTGCAGCCGGGAATACTCACTGCGAGCGTCAGCGGGGCAGGGAGTTGGGCGATCACAGCCAATCCACCGCCAGATAAATGGGCCGTCTCCGCCGGTAGCGGCTTGGTTCAGGTCGGCAACGAGGAAGCGTTGACGCTCTCGGTGCCAGGACTCTCGGTGGGCGAAGCG
>JBIIUN010000622.1:0-2561 GCA_044339945.1 Kapaibacterium sp. (SeqCode) | reverse complement strand
CGAAAACGCGGCTGCGCCCGCCAAACCCGAGGCCGCCCCCGCCGGGAAGGCCGAACCGCTGTTCAACCCGAACAACACCTTCGCCACCTTCGTCGTCGGCAACGCCAACGAATTCGCCCACAGCGCCGCCCTCGCCGTCGCCCAGAATCCCGGCAAGGCCTTCAACCCCCTCTTCCTCTTCGGCGGCGTCGGCCTCGGCAAGACCCACCTGCTCCACGCCATCGGGCACGCCATCGGCGAGCACAAGCGCAACGCCAAGATCGCCTACATCAGCTGCGAACGCTTCACCAACGAGTTCATCGACGCCCTCCAGAACAACTCGGTCGCCAAGTTCCGCCGCAAATACCGCCAGGTGGACGCCCTGCTCGTCGACGACATCCAGTTCCTTGCCGGCAAGGAACGCATCCAGGAAGAGTTCTTTCACACCTTCAACACCCTTCACGAATCCCGGAAACAGATCGTCCTGAGCTGCGACCGGCCCGCCAGCGAGATCCCCGGGCTCGAACACCGGCTCATCTCCCGCTTCGAATGGGGCCAGACCGCCGACGTGCAGCCGCCCGACGTCGAGACCCGCATGGCGATCCTCAAGAAGAAGGCCGCCCAGCTCGGCTTCGCGATGCCCGCCGAGATCACCAACTTCCTCGCCGAACGCATCCGCACCAACATCCGCCGGCTTGAGGGCGCCTTCATCCGTGTGGCCAGCTACGCCCAGCTCACCGGCAAGGTCCTCAACCTCGCGACCGTCGAGACGCTCCTGCGCGAAATCCTCCAGGAGGAAAGCCGCCAGGTCGTCACCATCGACATCATCCAGAAGCGCGTGGCCGAGCACTACGACATCCGGCTCGTGGACATGACCAGCAAGCGGCGGCCCGAGAACATCGCCTTCCCGCGGCAGGTCGCCATGTATCTGGCCCGCCAGCTCACCGAATCGTCGCTCAGCACCATCGGCGACGCCTTCGGCGGGCGCGACCACGGCACCGTGCTGCACGCCTGCCGCGCCGTGAAGGACCGCATGGAAACCGACGGCCAGGTCCGCCAGACCGTGGGTTATCTGGAAAAGCAGCTGATGCGGTGAGGGCACAGCTCTCGCGGGCGGGTTGGGAAACCCGCCCTCCCGGGAGCGCGGACTTTCTAGTCCGCCGGGGCGATTCACGACCGGGCGCGTCTTCCTGCTTTCCTGTTTTCCGGATTTTTTTCCGCCCTCAGCGGCTGCCCACCACCGGGCTTCGTCCCTCAGCCAGCCGAGACATGGGGCCCACTGACCAGGCACCGTGTTTTCACGAGAACCTGTTGTCGCGGAGCGGCGAAAACCACTGCGCTGGGCTAGAAGTTAACCGCAAGCCCTACCGAGGCTGCTTTTTCGCGATTCCCAGCAGCAATAGTCCCCCCGCTATGGTTAGCCCGATTGCTGAGGGTTCGGGAACCAGGCCGAAGCTGCGCAGGCCGGTGAACTTGAAGTCGTTGGGGCCAGGAAACTCGACGGTGGGAACTGTATATTCAAACGGTGCGGACATTCCCCAGCGCGTTCCGGCTGCCTGGGCGTCAAGGAGGCTGGAGGCGGCATGTGAATCCCAGACACCGATGACCAATCGCATGGATTCTCCCGGGCCGATCGGCAGGGTGATGGATCTTCCAATCCAAACACCTGGGCTTCGCTCTATGCTGCGGCTAAACTGGGTCTTTGCTCCTTCAACTGCATTTATGCCGAACTCTTCAACAGCAAACAACTGAACGGTGTAGTCCTTTCTGTAAACAGGAAGGCCGTCCAGATCATACACTCTTCGATCAATGCCATCTCCAAAATCGCCGTTTTGGAAATAAGCATTGGGTGCGCCAATACATGCGCACAGACACATCAGATAGAAGAGAACATATAACGGCTTCATGGTGCTTTATTGGTTGTCCCGACGGATGGATCATCAAATGCATACACGCTTCCGCTCCCGTTGGGATATCTTCCACGGTTACGAATAGCGCCCGTTGCCTACCTCCTCCGGTTTCGCTTCTTCGGGGCCGGGCGGACCGCCGCGTTGCCGTCGGCGGGGGACCAGTTGAAGTAGCCAATGAACATCTCGTCGTCGGTCTGTTCGCCGAAACGCACCGAAGCGTTGGGATTGGGATTCGCCGGGTTGGTCGCCGTGTTGTCGAAGCTGCCGGCGCACATCAGCCGCGTGCCGGCGGGCAGGCGTTTGGGTTCCTCCAGCCGGTAGAGGGTCTGCCAGCTGAAGTCGTAGTGCGGCACGTGGAGCAGCACTTCCTGGCGGCCGTCGGGATAGACGGCGGTGTAGGTGAACGTGTCGCCCCGCAGGTGCAGGTGCGGGCTCAGCTCGTGCAGCCACACGTCCTGCGGGAAGCGGAACTGGGACTTCACGCCATCGAGCCGGGCGTTCGGCGGGATCTCGAAGCGGCCGTTGGTCGCGGCGCCGGTGACGAGTTCGGTGGCCGGCTTTTCCGGGGCGAAATAGAGGGCGAGTTCCGAGCGGTCGGTCTCCTCCTTGCCGGTGGTGGTGTAGTGCATCTGGAAGATCAGCAGCGAGCCCTTGGGCAGGAGCTTGCCCGTG
>JBIIUN010000621.1:0-2563 GCA_044339945.1 Kapaibacterium sp. (SeqCode) | reverse complement strand
CTCATTCTGGCCGGTCTGCGGGTTCGGATACCGGCCCAGGAACATCATCGCGATCTGGGCGTGGCCGGTGACGAGCTGGAGGAAGAGTTCCGAGTGGATTTCGGCCAAGGTGGCGTCCGCCGCGGTAGGTTCGCTCATGAAACTGCGGTCAGGCTTTGGCGGATTTGCGGGCGCGATTCACCTCGCCGACCAGGAACTGGACCAGGAACTGTAGCCGGCATTCGAGGTCGGGATTCTCCAGGATTACCTGGCGTTCGTCGGGCTCGGACAGCAGCAGCGTCGTGACCAGATCCGCCATGGTGCCCGGGTCGGTGATGCCGCGCAGGGCGCGGATGCACTGCTCCACGGTCGATTCGGCCCCGGTGCCCCCGGCCAGTTGGTGGAACACCTCCAGCGGCAATTGGCAGCCGAGCCGGAGCCGCGCGTCCACGAGGTCCAAGGTTCGCTCCACCAGCGCATCCAGCACGAGGCTCTCCTTCGCCGCAACCTCCACGGGCTCGATCAGGTGCATCCGGTAAGGCTTGGTCTGGATCAGTTTGCCCAAGCGCACGCGGGTCAGGCCCTGGAGGATCAAGTTGGACGTTCCGTTCGCGTTCTTGACCGAAGCGCGGATGACCCCGAGGCCGGCGATCAGGCAGGGGCTTTCCCGGGTCGCCCCGGGCCGCTGCATGGCGAGGCAGAAGAAACGGTGGGAGTCCAACGCGTCCGCCAGCATGGCGCGATAGCGGGGTTCAAAGATAAAGAGCGGCTGCACGGCCCCGGGAAAGAGGCTGCACCCGCTGAGTATCATGACCCCGATCCGGTCGGGAAACTCCATGAATGCACCCTAAGCGGGAACGTCGGTATGGCAAGTCGCCGCGCGCCACCGCGTCCTTCCGGCGGCGCGGCACTTGCTAAGAGATCAGTCGTTTCCGATGTTACCCCCGCTGTTATGAACTCGAAAATCTTGAGCGCCGCGCTGCTGGTCGCCTGCCTCGGGCTGGGCGCCGGCTGGTTCCTGACCACCCGCAAGGCCGCCGAGGACAAGGCTTCGGCCACCGCCGCCATCGCCGGGCTGACCAACGAACTGGTCACGACCTCGTTCAAGCTGCAGGAACAGCAGAAGGTCAACGCGACCCTCAACACCGACCTGTCCGAGCGCGAGAAGGAGCTCAACAACTTCTCCAACAAGTGGACCTTCGTCTCCACGACCCTCGCCACCACCGAGGCGGAGGCCAAGGCCGCGGCCGAAGCCGCCCGCGCCGAGATCGAGAAACGGGACAAGCACATCCATAGCCTTGAAGGCGAAAAGGACGCCCTGAGCCAAAAAATGGACGGGCTCACCCAGGAAATCGGCGGGCTGAACTCCAAGATTGCCGACACCGAACGCAAGCTGGCGTCCAGCGAGGGCGACCGGCAGCAGCTCCAGAAGGAACTCAAGCGCCTGCTCGCGGAGAAGGCCGAGCTGGAACGGAAGTTCGCCGACCTCGCCGTCCTCCGGGAACAGGTCAGCAAGCTCAAGGAAGAACTTAGCATCGCCCGGCGCATCGACTTCATTCGCCGCGGTCTCTACGGCTTCGACAAGAAGGGCGCGCAGCTTGTGAACAGCGGCATCCGCGGCGCGGCGAAGACCAATGCCCCCGAGTCCGGCCCGCAACTGAAGGTCGAGGTCGGCACCGACGGATCGTCCAAGATCGAGGCCGCGCCCGAAAAGAAGTAGCCTTCCCGCACCGCCGGATTCGACAGCCCGCCCCGCCAGCGGCACCTTCGCCGGCGCATGACCCGCGTGGTTCTGTTCGACATTGATGGCACCCTGATCCGCACCGGCGGCGCTGGCGTCCGCGCCTTCGCCCGGACCGCCGAGCTGGCCTTCGGCAAACCCGGCGGCACGGCCTCCATGCGGTTCCACGGCCGCACCGACACCTCGCTCGTGCGGGAATTCCTGCGCCTGCACGGCTTTCCCGACACGCCGGAAAATCTCGATCACTTCCTCGCCACCTACCTCTTCCTGCTCGACGAGGAACTCGAACAGCACCGCGGCGAGACCTGTCCGGGAGCCCGCGAACTCGTCGTCTCGCTGCGCGCCCTGCCCGAGCCACCGCTGATCGGGCTGCTGACCGGCAACGTCCGTGTCGGCGCCGCACTCAAGCTATCTGCTCATGACTTGGCGGGGGATTTTCAACTGGGCGCTTTCGGCGACGATCACGAGAACCGCAACGAGCTCGCCGCCATCGCCCAAAAGCGCGCCGCCCAAATGCTCGGCCGGGAAGTGCCCGGCCACGAGATCCTCGTCATTGGTGACACGCAGGCCGACATCGAATGCGCCCACGCCATCGGCGCCCGCTGCCTGGCGGTTGCCACCGGCGGCGATCCCCTGCCCCACCTGCTGGCCCATTCGCCGGCCCTCGCGCTGGACTCGCTCGCGGCCGTGTCGGTCCAGCGACTTCTGGAAGCGGGTCGGCACTGGGAACGCCCGACGGACTGGGAAGCGCTTTACCAGGCCCGCGACACCCGTTGGGACAAGGGCGAACCCACGCCGGCGCTGGTGGATTTTCTCCGGGACCACCCGGAACTTACCGAACGC
>JBIIUN010000151.1:0-10106 GCA_044339945.1 Kapaibacterium sp. (SeqCode) | reverse complement strand
GCCCAAGCCGCCGTTGGCGCCCGTGATCAGGATGACTCGCACGGGGCGACGGAACCCGAAATCCGGCCTTCGGTCGACCTCGCGGTGATTTCCCCAGAGATTTCCCGTCCGAAATCCGACGTGGGCCGGAAGTGGTCCCGAAATCCTTTCGCAATGCGCCCGGATCCGCCGCCGCTCAGGAAATCAGCGGCCGGCCGATGTTCAGGCCGTGTTTCAGGCAGTAGGCGCCATTCACCACGTATTTCTCGGCCCAGTGCTTCAGGCCGGCGCGCTCCTCGGGGGTGAGGGCGCGTTTCACCTTGGCCGGGGCACCGAGCACCATTGAGCCGGGCGGGATCACGGTGCCGGGCGTGACGACCGCACCGGCGCCCACGAGGCTCTGTTCACCGATCACCGCGCCGTCGAGCACGGTGGCACCGATGCCAATGAGGCATTCGTCGCCGATCGTGCAGGCGTGGACCACCGCGGAATGTCCGATGGTCACCCAGTTGCCAACCACGCAGGGGAAATCGTCGGCGAGGTGCAGCACCGCGTTGTCCTGCACGTTGCTGTGGTGGCCGACGACGATGCGGTTGATGTCGCCCCGCAGCACGGCCCCATACCAGACGCTGCTATGGTCGCCGAGCGTGACGTCGCCGAGCACGACGGCGGTGGAGGCCAGGTAAACGTCCCGGCCCAGCACGGGTTCCTTGCGGAGGAAGGTGTCCAACTGCGTGACGAGCTTGTCCATGCGGGCAGCGTGCGGCGGCCACCGCCGGGCTTCGAGCGCGAAGTTGGATGGCCATCCCGGCGGGACGGGCCATCGTTTCCACCGCTCGGGAACACCATCACCCCACGGCATCCGCGGGGCGGCGAATCAACGGGAGGCTGACGCTGACGCGCCCCCGCCGGGCGGGTGGACGGGCATGACCAACACCTTGTCTACCCGGTGACTGTCCATGTCGAGCACCTCGAAGAGGTAGCCCTGCTCGACGAACGTTTCCCCCTCATGCGGAACGTGCCCGAAATGTTTCAGCACGAAGCCGGCAAGCGTCTGGAAGTCGGAACCGGCGCCCTCCCGGATCCGGAAGCCCGGCAGGGTCCGTTCCAGGGTCTCGATCTCGATCATGGCGTCGATGAGCCACGAGCCGTCGTCGCGTTTCTTGGCCGCGGGTTTGGCCCGCTGGTCGGGCGACGGGAATTCCCCCACCACGGCCTCCATCACGTCGTTCAGCGTGACCAGGCCGACGATGTTGCCGAACTCGTCGGTGACGAGCGCGATGTGCTTGCCCGTCTGCTTGAAGGTCTCGACCAGCTGCAGGACGTTCTGGCTCTCGGGCACGACCAAGGGTGCGGTCACCAGGTTCTTGAGCACCACGCCGATGCCGGCGGCCAAGTTGGCGTAAATGGCCTTCACGGAGACAAAACCCACAACCTGATCGCGGTTACCCGCATACACCGGGAAGTAGGAATGGCTGCACACCACGATCTTGTGCCAGAGCTGTTCGTGGGGATCATCCTGGTTGAGCCAGATGATCTTGGCCCGCGGCGTCATGATCTCATGGACGGGCAACTGGTCGAGTTCCAGCGCGCTGTGGACGATGTGGCTCTCCACCTTGTTGAACGCCCCGGCGCGCAGGCCTTCCTGCATCATCGCCCGCACCTCCTCCTCCGACACGGCCGCCTCCTTCTCCGGCTTGAAGCCCAGCAGGCGCAGCAATCCTTCCGTGGAAACGCTCAGGAAGGTGACCAACGGGCCGGCGAGCTTCGACAGCCAGTTCATCGGCCGGGCGATGGCCATGGCGATGCCTTCCGGATTGCTCAGCCCGAAACGTTTCGGGACCAGTTCACCGAGGACCAACGAGAAGTAGGTGATGAGCGCCACCACGATGACGAAGGCGAGCTTTTCTGCGTAAGGCGTCAGCAGGGGCATCCGGGCGATCACTGGCGCCAGCTTGGCGGTGATGGTCGCGCCGCCGAAGGCGCCCGCGAAGATTCCCACCAGCGTGATGCCGACCTGCACCGTCGCGAGAAAGCGGTTGGGCGACTCGGCCAGTTCCAAGGCCAGCTTCGCCTTCGCATTGCCCTGGTCGGCGAGCCGCCGCAGGCGGGACCGCTTCGCGGCCACGACCGCAATCTCCGCCATCGCGAAGATGCCGTTCGCCACCAACAGCAGGAAGATGAAGAGGATTTCAAACCCGAGCTGGTTCATTCACGGCGAGTGTAGAATTCAGCGGCTGGATTCAAAAACCAATTTCCGTCCCCGACGCGGTCGGCGGTGTCCCGTAACCCGGCGCACAGCTCCTACTTACGGGTAGGCTGGTTCTTTTTCGCCTCCTCAGTCGACGCGCATTTGCAGAGCCACTCGGCGTTCTTGCAGGCCGAGCAAATCACGGCGTCGTATTGGAGGCGGGCGACGACCGGCTTGGCATTGGCCGTTTCACGGAATTGGAAGACGGTCAGGAAGTCTTCGCCCTTCTGCATGGGCACCACGAACTTTCCGTCCTTCTTTTCCACCGCGAGCTTCTCCGGATTTTTCCGGTCGCCGGTGGTGGCCGTCAGCGTCTGGTCCTTCAGCTCCACGGGTTTCATGTCCCGGTCGAGCAACACGATGTGGAAGTAGCCGTCCTTGGCGGTGACTTCGCCGTGCATCGTCTCGTTTTTGCTGAATTCGAGGATGCGCCCGCCGTTCGGGCCCAGTTCGACACCGCCGTGGGCGAGCGCGCGGGTGAGACCGAGCAACAGCACGGCTGCGAGGGTGAGGAGTGAGGTCTTCATGTGTTTCCTTTGGTTTGTGTTTGGTTGGCAGTGGCCACCACTGGGGCGGCAAAATGTTCAGTTGGATGCGCCGGCTTCGTGCTCAACGGCTTGGGCCGCCGCCTTCCGGCCGAAGGTGTAGAACACCGTCGGCGTGACCCCGAGGCCCAGCAGGGTGGAGGTGATGAGCCCGCCGACAATGACGACGGCGACCGGGTGGAGGATTTCCTTGCCCGGCTGATCGGCGGCCAGCACGAGCGGGATCAGGCCGATGCCGGCCGACAGCGCGGTCATGAGCACCGGGACGAGGCGTTCCTTGGTCCCGCGGATGATCATCGCCCGGGTGAATCCCTCGCCCTCGTGCTGCATGAGGTGCAGGTAATGGGAGATCAGCATGATGCTGTTGCGGGCGGCCACGCCGGCCACCGCGATGAAACCGACCAGGGTGGCGATGCTGATGTTGTCCAGCAGGACCCAGGTCAGGGCCAGCCCGCCGACCAACGCCAAGGGGATGTCGAACAGCACCTGGAGGGCGAAGAACGGCGTGCGGAAGTAGCCGTAGAGCAGGAACGCGATGATGACGAAGACCGCCGCGCTGAGAATGGCGATGCGCTGCGACGCCTCCTTCTGCGCCTGGAACTCGCCCTCGTAGGTGATGAAGTAGCCCTCGGGCAGCTTTACCGTCGCCGCGATCTCCTCCCGCAGCTTCGGGACCAGCGACGAGACGTCGCGCACGGTGGGCTTGATGGCCAGGGCAAAGCGCCGTTGGCTCCGTTCACGGAAGATGACGTTGGGTCCCTTTGCCGTCCGAACTTCGGCGATCAACGACAACGGAACCCGCTGAGCCGCGTCCCCGCCGGCATGCACTTCGATGGGGATCTGGGCGATGCGCTCGGGTGAATCGCGCCATTCCTCCGGCAGGCGGATCACCAGGTCCACGGCACGCTGGCCCTCACGCAACTCGGCCACCGACTTGCCGCCGACCAGCATCGAAAGGGTTTCATTGACCTGGCCGGGCGTGACACCGTAGGCCGCGGCCCGTTCCCGGTCCGCCTCGATGCGGAGCTGGGGGATGGTCGCCTGCTGGTCGAGCTTGCAGTCCTCGAATCCGGGAATCGTCTTCGCCACCGCCTGGATCTGGATGCCGAGCTCGCGGAGCTTGCCGAGGTCCGGCCCAAAGATCTTGATCGCCACCGGGGCCGAAACGCCGCTCAGCATGTGGCCGATGCGGTCGGCGAGCGGACCCATGACCACGCTGAACGTGCCGGGCACGGCGCGAACCTTCTGGCGGATGGCTTCCAGTATCTCCGCCCTTGAACGCGCGTTCTTCCCGCCGCCAGTTTCGCGGAAATCCACGTCGAACTCGGCCGTGGAGACGGGCACGACGTGGTCGCCGCGTTCGGCCCGGCCCAGCCGACGGCCGACTTTGCGGACCTCCGGCACGCTCAACAGCTCGCGCTCGATTACGTCGGAGATCTGGTTCATTTCGTCGAGCGAGGTGCCGGGCGCGGACGTGGTCGAGATCAGCGCGGTCTCTTCGCGAAAGGTGGGCAGGAAATCCTTCCCCATCTGCGGATAAAGCGAGAACGCGGCGACCACGGCGAGCGCCGCCAGTCCCAGCAGCAGATACGGCTGGCTGAGCCCGAAGCGCAGGAGCGTGTGTTCGAGCAGCCATTTCAGGCCGCGCACGAGGCGACCGTCCTTGTGTTCGTTCCCTTCCTTCGGTCGCAACAGCAGCGAGCACAGCACCGGAATCACCGTCAACGAGACGACGAACGACGCGACCATGCTGATGATCGTGGCGATGGCGATGGGCGAGAAGAGCCGGCCCTCGACGCCGCTCAAACCGAGCAGCGGCAGGAAGACGAGGATGATGAGCAGCGTGGCGTAGAAAATCGAGTTCCGCACCTCGCCCGAGGCGCGTCCGATGACCTCCAGCCGCGGGTGCGGATGCCGCCTGGCCGCGTTCTCCCGCAGCCTCCGGAAGACGTTCTCCACGTCCACGATCGCGTCGTCCACGACCATGCCGATGGCCACGGCCAGGCCGCCGAGCGTCATCGAATTCACCGAGATGCCGAACCACTTGAACGTCAGCAGCGTGATGGAGAACGACAGCGGCATCGCCATCAGGGTGATGAACGTGGTGCGGAAGTTCAGGAGGAACAGGAAGATGACGACCGTGACCATCACCGCGCCTTCGAGGATGGCGTTCTTCAGGTTGCCGATGGCGTTGGTGATGAAGTCGGCCTGGCGGAACAGGACCACCGTCTCGACGCCCGGCGGCAGGGAGGACTGAAGCTCCGCGAGCGCCGTCTCGATCTGTCCCGTGAGGGTGAGCGTGTCGAAGCCGGGAGACTTAGTAATGCTCATGATGACGCCGCGCACGCCATTGACGCTGCCGTCGCCGCGCATCGGTTCGATGCCCCACTCCACCTTGGCCACATCGGCGATGCGGATGGCCCGGTCGCCGACGCGCCGAACCACCGTGCCGGCGATGTCGTCGAGCTGCACTGTCATGGCCAGGTTACGAACCATGATCTCGGTGGAGCCGGCGTTCAGGAATCCGCCGGTGCTGTTGCCGGACGCCTCCTTGGCGGCGCGTTCCAGTTCCTCGTAGGTGACGCCGTAAGCCTGCATTCGCAGCGGGTCGGGCTGGACCTGCACCTGCTTGATGCCGCCGCCCATGTTCAGGATTTCGGCGATGCCCGAGAGGCTTTGCAGACGGGGACGGACCACCCAGTCGGCAAGGGAACGCACCTCACGCGGTGGGATCGCGGCGTTGGTGCTGCGAATGCCGACGAGCAGGATTTCGCCCATGAGCGAGGCGACGGGAGTAAGGAAAGGCTCGACGCCTTCCGGCAAGGTTCCGCGCACGCCCTGCAACCGTTCCTGCACAAACTGCCGGGCGCGGTAGATGTCCGTGCCCCAGCCAAACTCGGCGTAGACCAGCGACAGGCTCACGTCGGAGTTCGAGCGCAACCGGGTGAGTCCGGCGACCCCCATGAGGGCGCGCTCAATGGGTTGGGTGACGTTGACCTCCACTTCCTCGGGAGCAAGGCCCGGTGACTCGGTCAGGATGATGACCGTCGGCTTGGTCAGGTCCGGCAGCACCTCGACGGGCAGTTCCCGCACGGCTTGGAAGCCGAGCAACAGCAGCAGCAGCGACAGCCCGAGCACCACGGCCCGGTTGTTCAGGGCGAGGCGGATCAGCTTATTCAGCACGGTCGACTCCTCCGGTGGTGGGCTTGGTTGACGAAGCTTCGGGCGCTTCCTCAGTCGCCGGCTTGCGACGGAGTGTGGCGATGACCAGCAATACCAGCAGCACGCCGTTCCCGATCAGCGAAAACAGCGTCAGGCCGGACAGCTTGCGGCTGGAACCGCCGTGGTCGTGTCCGTCGCCCTCGGTATGGCCGGCCGCCTTCTGATCCTTGCTGACTTCGCTGCCGTCTTCGTTGTGTTCGTGGCCGTGCGCGGCATCGAGGGCCTCCTTGAGCGACACGCTGCCCTTGCCGGCGAAGGCCAACGAATACGCGCCGGTCGTCACCACCTTGTCGCCGGGCAACAGACCTTCCTTGATTTCGACGGAGCGGCCGTTCATCGCGCCGACCACGATGGGCACCTTGACGAAGGCATTCGGGATGCCGTCGTCGGCCACGTAGAGGAAGCGTTCCGCGCCATCGCCCTGCACTGCATCCCGGGGAACTGCCATAACGTCGGCGCGTTTCCGGGTGACCACGTTGAACTCCGCCCGCATTCCCGGCCGCAGCCAGGTGCCCTCGTTGTTGACGTGGCAGGCCACTTCCAGCGTGCCGGACGCCGGATCGGCCAGCGCCCCGAGGTGCTCGATCTTCGTCTCCCATGCTTCGCCTGGCCACCCCGGTGACGTGACCCGCACCGCTTGGCCACGGAGCAACTTCTCCGCGAGATGCTCCGGCACCCGCGCGAGCGCGTAGACCGTGGACAGGTCCACGACCGCCAGCAGCGGCTTGTCGGGACTGACCGGATCGCCGGGCGCCACGGCCAATTCGACGACGAGGCCGTCCCTCGGCGCGGTCAGGGTGATCTGCGGCGGCGGTTCGCCGGGTTGCCGGCTCTCGATGATGACGAGCGGCTCCCCCGCCTTCACGGCGTGGTCCGGTCGGGCGTAGACCTGCACGACGCGGCCGGCGATGCGACTGCTGACCACGGAGCGGTGGCCGGGCAACACCTCGATGCGACCAAGGGCGAAGAGCGTCTCCTCGAAGACCTGTTCCTCCGCCTCAACCGTCTGGAGCCGCAGGTTTTTGACGCCGGTCTCGTCGAGGAAAACGGTGTTCGCAACGCGGGCCGGGTCGGGTTTGGCCGAGGCCGGCCCGACGCAACAGGCCAGCAGGCCGCCGAGCAGCAGGGGCCCGAACCGGCGATTAAATTGGGCTGAACGAGTTGAGTTCATGGGACGATGGAGAAGTGGGGCAGTTCGCCGTGGACAACCTGAAGCTGCAGTTGGGTCCGCAGTCGCTCGCGGCCGGCGGCGACCAGACCCAGTTCGAGGCGCAGTCGCTGGTCCCGGACTCGGGCCAGCTCGGTATAACCGCCCTGGCCTTGTTCCCGGAGGCGGGCCGTTTCCGCCTCCAGGGCGCGGGCGGCCGGCAACAGCACCTCGGCAAACTCCTGTTCCGTGGCCAGCGCCAGCGCCAATTGTTCGCGGGCGCCGGCCTGTTCCGCCCCGGTGCGAACCACCAGGGCGTCCCGTTCCAGCCGGCGACGTTCCGCCGCCGCGACCGCTTCGTGGAGACGCCCCTGGTTCCGATTCCAGAACGGCAACGGCAACGACAGGCGCAGGCCGACGAAGTTGTCGCTCTGCTGGCCAGTCGGCGCGTCCTCCGCCCGTTGCATTTCGCTCACGACGCCGACGCCGACATCCGACCAGCGTTCCGCCCGGGCGAGTTCGCTCGCCCGCCGGGCGATTTCCACCCTGGCACCGGCCAATTCCACATCGGGCCGGGAAGCGTTTCCGGCGCCATCCGTCAGCGGGAGGGCGGCCGCCGGGGGCAAACCGCCGGTGAACTCCAGGGCATCGTTCGTGGTCACCCCCAGCAGCGGACGCAGGGTGGTGGCCAGGGCGGCCCGCTCGCGGTCCTGTTGGCGGAGCGCCAGACGAAGCTGGGCGGCCTCCAGCTCCAGTTGCCGGACCTCGACCTGCGAGCCTTCGCCGCGGCCTGCGGCGGCCCGGGTGGCCGCGACGAGCTCGGCGGCGACCTGAAGCTGCCGTTCCCGGACTTGCCGCTGCGCTTCCAACGCAAGCCAGTCCGCGATGCCGAGCGCGACTTGGGTGGCCAGTTCCCGTTCGGCGTTCCGAACCTCCGCGGTGGCGGCGGCCACTTCGGCGGCGGTCACGGCCCGTTCCCGACGAAGCCGGCCGGTGATGGGAAATCGCTGCGTCACGCCCAGGGCGAGAATTCCCTCGCGACCGTTGAGGTTGGGCCGCAGCTCCGTCTCGACCTCGGGATTGCTGAGCCGACCGCTCTGTTCCTGGCGGGCCACGGCCTCCGCCACCAGCAGCCGGGCGGCGGCCAGGTCGCGGTTGGCCGACAAGGCGTGGCGGACCGCTTGGTCAGGGGAGAACGTCGCGGCTCGCAGCGGCAACAGGACAGCGAGCAATACCGGCGGAATCAGGGCAAACTTCACGGAACAGACGGATATGAGCGGAGTCCCGGCAGGGCGGGACAGGGTCGAACAAGACCAGCGGGCCGGCAAAGGAGGTCGCCGGAGCCGGATCCGCTCAAATCAGCAGGACAGAAGTCAGGAAGTGCCGACGACACCGCGGCGGGCTCGCCGCGATTTCAGGCTCGGGTAATGCCAAGGCAGCGGTGGGAAAACTACGGACCCACTTCCAAACGGGCGCCGGTAGGGCCAAGTCCAGGGGCGCCGGCCCCACTGTCGCAATTCCGGCGTGATTCCAATCGACGTCCACACGCACGGCGGGGTGCTGATGCGCATGGTCAGCGGCGCCCGACGCGTGGTCGGTGTCCGAGGCGCAACCATCCTCATGGTGATGGCCCGGATGACACTCGTCCTGATGACAGTCCGGCGTGGCTACGAGCCGGACGACGGGACCGCAGTCGCAGCGGTAACCGGTCACCTTGCCCCACGCCGAGGTCGCGCCCACTGCGAGCAGCAGCAGGCCGGCGAGAAGACGTTGGAACCAGGTCGGCACCCGCACGAGAGAGCACATCGGCGTCCGCGTGTTCAACCTTTAGTTTGAGCCGGAGCCCGGCAGCGGCGGTCCGCGGAGCCTCCCGCTTCCGCCTTTCCTCCTGCGCCGCCCCGGGCAACCTGCCCCCGCTTGAGTCACCAGCCCGACAACGTCTTCGCCGGCACGCAGGTCGTCTCGCGCATCGAGATCCGTGGGCCGAACAACTCCCTCGTCCATCCGCGCGGCGCCGTCGGGATCGTCACCCGCACGCCGGCGGTGCCCGGCGAAAAGTTCCTCGTGCGCTTCCCGGACGGCTTCGAGGCATCCCTAGCGCCCGACCAATTGGAGGTGCTGAAACATTTCAAGGATCGCCTCGGGGCGTCCGCTTCCGACACCGGCATCGCGGCCCCGCCGGGTTTCGACCTCGAACCCTTCGTCATCTACCGCTGCATCGTCGGCTCGCGCGCCTACGGGCTCGACACCGACGCCTCCGACACCGACCACCGCGGCATCTACCTCGCGCCCGCCGACCTGCAATGGTCCCTCTTCGGCGCGCCCGAACAGTTCGAGGACAACGCCGCTCAGAGCTGCTACTGGGAGCTTCAGAAGTTCCTCATCATGGCCCTCAAGGCCAACCCCAACATCCTCGAATGCCTCTGGTCGCCCCTCGTCGAGAAGGCCACGCCGCTGGGCGCGGAACTGCTGGCTCTGCGCGACGGCTTCCTGTCGCAGATGATCTTCCAGACCTTCAACGGCTATGCCCTGAGCCAGTTCAAGAAGATCGAACAGGACCGCCGCAACCACGGCGAAGTCCGCTGGAAACACGCCATGCACCTCCTGCGCCTGCTCCTGACCGGCGCCGCCACCCTGCGCGAAGGCCGCGTGCCTGTCCGCGTCGAAGCCCAACGCGACCGTCTCCTCGCCGTCAAGCGCGGCGAGATCGAATGGCCCGAAGTGGACGCCTGGCGTCAGGAACTCCACCGCGACTTCGAACACGCCCTCGCCGCAACCAAGCTGCCCGAACGCCCGGACTACGAGGCGGCGAATGGGTTTCTAATCAGCGCGAGGCGAGAGATGACGAAGTAGCCATCTGCCCAGTCCAGTCCAATGCTTACGCCAACCGACATCCACTACGTTGTGGGGCTGCTTTCCAAGGTCGCAGCCCAGCCGTATCCGTTGCTCTTCGCCACGATCA
>JBIIUN010000620.1:0-2589 GCA_044339945.1 Kapaibacterium sp. (SeqCode) | reverse complement strand
CCGTTCAAGAACCTGTATCCGCTGGGCCGGGTCGGCGCGAGCGTCGCGGCCGGAACGAACGGTTACCGGCTAACGCAGGCGGTTCCTTTCTCTCAACCCGTAGGCGCCGAAGTAACGAGGCTCCCTTCAAAGGTCGGTGAACAGAGACTCCTGACGCCGCCTCCTACTAGGCGGGTCACCAAGCCGGAGACGCTCCATGCGAGCTTGGACTTCCGAATCTCCGCCAGCGACGACGCGGTCGTGCCGCACCGCTTCTGGCTTGGAGCGGCCGACGGCACTCCGGTCGTGGAAGTGTTGCTGACAGGCAACGCCGCCGTGCTGCGCCTGCGGGAATCCGTCCAGCACCTGCGTGACCTGCGGCCCAACGAATGGTTCCAGCTCCGGCTCACGCTCGACCTCGCGCGCGGCAGCCTCGCCGGCAGCGTCGGCCGGCCGGGCGACGTCACGACATTTGACCGACAGGTCCTGCGAGGCCGTTGGCAGGACGGTGTCGCCGCGTTCGGCCTCGACTCGCCCGCCGCCGGAGCCGGCCCGCGCGCCGCCATCGCCTTCGACAATCTTGCGGTGCAGGCCCAGCCGATTCCGCCGGTGTCAGCAGTGCCGCCAAGCCTGGCCAAGGCGGACGAAGCGGATGCAGCAGCGCTGAACACGCGGCTCCAGCAACTCGCGGGCATCGACGGCGATTTCGAACTCCAGACGGACGCCGCGCCGCCCGCGTCGCCTTGGGGGCCGGGACCGAACAGCGTCGTGGAGATCGCGGCGTCCGCCCAAAGCCCGTTCCGCAATCTCTACCCGGCGGGTCAGCTCGGCGTGAGGCTGCCCAACGGCGGCGCCTACAATGGTTTTGGCCAGACCCTCACGAACCGCTGGCAGGCCGACAAGACGCCACACCTGTTCGTCGGATTCGACTTCCGCGTTGCGGACACGGCGGCAGGTGGCGACGGCTCGTGGCGTTTCTACGCCGGGCACGGTCCCGGTTCATCGCCGGCGGTGGAGCTGTTCTTCAACGCCCGCGAGTTCTTCCGCCGCAGCGGCGACGTTCGCGCCGCCGTCCGCACGCTCAAGGTGGGCGAGTGGTATCAGGTTCAGCTCGCGCTCGACTTGAAGGCGCGGGGCTATGCCGGCGTGATCGCGTCGGCAACCGAACGGACCGAGTTCGCCGGGGAATTCGCGGGCAACTGGGACAACAGCATCGACTACACGTTCATCGACAGCTACGGCCACCTCGGCGGCGTGAAGCCCGCGCTGGATGCCGACAACTTCGTCTTCCGCGAAACCCCGTTGCCGCCGCCGGACGCGGCGCCGGTGACGCTCGCCGCGGGCGAATCCGAGGCCCGGCGACAGCGGGTAGCCGCACTCCGCGGTCAACTCGCGCAGGTAAAGTCCGACGCGGAAGCAGCCCGGAAGGAACTGGAGACGCTGCTGGCGGACGGCCCGTTTGCGTTGGCTTACGGGGCCAGCGAAGGCACGCCCCGCGATGCGCGAATCCAACGTCGAGGCGAGCCCGATCTGCTGGGCGACGCGGTGCCCCGCGGGTTTCTCCAGGTGCTGGGCGGCGGCTCCCTGCCCAAAGGGACGCCGGGCAGCGGACGCCTCGAACTCGCCGAATGGCTCACCAGTCCCGCGAATCCGCTGACGGCCCGGGTGATGGTGAATCGCATCTGGCAGTATCACTTCGGCCAGGGCCTGGTGAAGACGCCGAACGACTTCGGCACCCGCGGTCAGCGGCCGACGCATCCCGAACTGCTGGACCATCTCGCGACGGCGTTCATCCGCGGCGGTTGGTCCATCAAGGCGCTGCACCGGCTGATCATGAACAGCGCGGTTTACCAGCAGCGCTCCCAGTATTCAGTAATCAGTGGGTCAGTGGTCAGTGATCAGTCTGCCGCGGGCAGTGCTCCCGATGACTGTCCGATCGTTCCGGGAACAACCCGCGTCGCCGGACTGAATACTGACGCACTGAACACTGATTGCTTCTCGCCGTTCACCCGCCGCCGTCTCGGGGCCGAGGAGACGCGCGACGCGCTCCTGCGGGTCAGCGGTGCACTGGACCCGACGCCGGGCGAAGGGCATCCGTTCCCGGCGCCAACCGGCTGGGGCTACACGCAGCACGGCCCGTTCAGCGCAGTCTATGACCACAGCCGGCGCAGCGTTTACCTGATGACGCAGCGGATCAAACGCCACCCGTTCCTCGCGCTCTTCGACGGCGCCGATCCCAACGCCAGCACCGCCGAGCGCCGCACCACCACCGTGCCGACCCAGGCGCTGTTCTTCCTGAACGATCCCTTCGTCCACGCCATCGCGGAGAAGTTCGCCGCCCGTGTGCTGGCCGCCGCGACCGAGGAATCGGAGCGGGTGAAGGCGGCCTACCGGCTGGCCCTGGGCCGAGACCCGCGTCCGGCGGAAGCGGCCGAAGCTGGCGAATTCCTCGCGGCCTATCGCATCGAACTGACGGCGGCCGGGAACGAAGCCGGCGAATCCGCCGTGTGGGCCGCCTTCGCCCGCGTGCTCTTCGGCAGCAACGAATTCCTGACCGTGGACTGAGAGACTCATGAGTGCGACCAGACCATTGACCGAGGTGAGTTCAAG
>JBIIUN010000618.1:0-2590 GCA_044339945.1 Kapaibacterium sp. (SeqCode) | reverse complement strand
GTCGGCGTTGGGCACGATTGGCGACCTCGGCAACAGTCCCGGGCTCGGGAAGTTCGTCAGCGCCGTCAACCTCGTCGTGGACACCTACAACTTCATCCAGAATCCGAACCTCACGGACTTTACGAAGATCGTGCTGGATGTCGGCGGGTTGGCCGCGCCACCGGGCGTGGACGTGCTCATTCGCGGCGCCTCCACCGCCCTGAACGCCGCCGACACCATGAATAACGTCGGCAACATGATCGGTTCCGCCGGCCGGGCGCAGGACAACTTCGATAACCTCTATCACCAAAACGGCCAGCGTCGCGGCGGCCCGGCCCGTCAGGCGCAGGGCGCGGTGGCCGCACCACCCATGGTGGCGTATCGGGCGGTGGACCACATGGATTTCACCGGTCAACGCGCCGCCTTGGCGCGGGTTGCGGAAACTGGCAGCCGCGCCACCAACCTGATCGGGACCGAGATCGGGCCGGCGTATCGGGATCTGGACCAGCTGCTCGACCGCATGGCGCCGCTCGCGGACCGGTTCCGGACGAATGCCACCCCCGGCGCCACGCCGGCCGAACAGGATGCCTTCGTCGCCGACGCGGTGGCGCTGACCAACGTGATCCAGCGGATCAATTCCGCGCCGCGGCCGGACGCGCTGCTACGCGAGTTCCTGTTCGCCTACGCTGCCTTCCAAAAGGTGCTGCACGAGAACTTGGCGATGGGCTCCGTGGGCACGGTGATGGCCCCGCTCGGCAACGGCCGCAATGCCCTGCTGAAAGAATTCTACCGACGCGGAGTGAAGCGCTCCGTCTGGCTGCGCCTGGTCGGTCCCAAGCTGGACCGCCGCTTCCGCAGCGACGAATCCGGTGAGCTCCGGTTCATCGTGCGGCCCAACGAAGCCTACCAACTCACCGTGCTGGACCCGGAGACCCTCAACATCGGCTCCCTGATCCTGCGCAGCGGCGCCAACGGCGAAATCTTCGACCTGCCGCCAATCCTGCTCGCCGCCGACCCGTCGCCCGATGTGGATGGCGACGGCCTCGGCACGCTCGGTGAAGCCATCCTCGGCACCGCAGACGCAGTGGCCGACAGCGACGGGGACGGGGTTTCCGACGGCGCGGAAATCCGGGCTGGCCGCAACCCGCTCGATACCACGCCCACGCTCATCGGGATCCTGCGCACCACGCCGCTTCCGGGCAGCGCGGTCGATGTGAATTCCGCCGGTGACCGCACCGCCGTGGCCCTCGGCAACGAAGGCGTCGCCCTCCTCAAGACCGTGCTCGGCCAGGCGCCCACCGTGACCGCGCTCGTGAACACCCCCGGCAGCGCCGCCCGGGTGGCCTTGGAAGGCAACTTCCTCGCGGTCGCCGACCGTCACGCCGGCCTGACCGTGCTCGACGTGCAGGATGAAGCCGGTGCCCGGATCATCCACCAGCTCTTGCTGCCCGGCAGCGCCCAGTGCGTCGTCACCGCCGACGGCGTGGCTTACGTCGGCACCGCGTCCGGCAAACTCGTCGCCGTGGATCTCGCCGGCGGCACGGTCCTCCAGACCCTGGATCTCGGCGGCAGCGTCCATGATCTCGCATGGAGCGGGCGCATCCTGCTGGCCGCGACCGCCGGTGAACTTCGGTCGGTGGGCGTTGAAAGCGACGAACTGGTCGAACTCGGCCGCCTGCCGGTTTCGCTGTTTCCCGAAGGCATCACCGGCCAGCGCCGGGTCGCAGTGGCCCGCGGCATCGCCTACGTCACCAGCTACCCGGGCTTCGACACCATCGAGGTGGCCGCCACGGGCGCGCTGAAACGGATCGCCGCCGCCCAGGAACACGGCCCGAACTCCGTCAAGCAGGTGCTGCCCACCGGCACTGGCCTCGGTGTCGCCGCCGTGGGCAACAATCCCCGCAACGACGGCACCCATGACGTGGATCTCTACGACCTCAGCGATCCGACGGTGACGACCGGCTTCCTGACCCGCCTGAACACGCCCGGCATCGCCCATGCGCTGGCCTTCCATCGCGGCCTCGCCCACGTCGCCGACGGCACGAGCGGCCTGCACCTGCTCAATTACCTCGCCGCGGACACCCGTTCCAACGCCCCGTCGGTCACGCTGGTGCCCAGCTTCACTCGGCTGCCGGCGCCGCTCGTGGAGCAGGGCCGCTTTGTCGCGCTGACCGCCGAGGCCACCGACGACGTGTTGGTGCGGGAAGTCCAATTCTACCGGGACGGACAACTGGTGGCGACCGACGGCAGCTACCCGTTTGAATACCGCTTCCGCGCCCCGCTGCTGACCGCCACGCAGACCAACTTCACCCTCCAGGCCCGCGCCTTCGACACCGGCGGCCGCCCGGCGTGGAGCGAAGTGCTGACCGTCGGCATCGCACCCGACCTCACCCCGCCGAAAGGCCGGCCCGCGGGGGCGACCGTGTCCGGCTTTGCGGCGAACGCGACCGAGGTCATGGCCCGCTTCAGCGAACCGATGGAACCCGGCACCCTGTCCACCAACAGCATGTTTCTCACCGGCCTCGGTCCCGACCGCCTGCCCGACACCGACGACGACGTGCCGGTCGCGGGTTCGGTGCTCTATGACGACGCCGGCCGGCTCGTCCGCTTC
>JBIIUN010000619.1:0-2590 GCA_044339945.1 Kapaibacterium sp. (SeqCode) | reverse complement strand
AGGCCCTGCTGGCCTCGTTTCGCCGCCACGGGGGGATCAATCACCTCGACGGCGCGAACCTGCCTTCCAAGGCGGCGGTGGCGGAGATCACGCAGGATTTGCTCCGGCTGATTTTCCCCGGCTTCTTCGACGACCGCCTCGTGCATTCGTCGGAACTGCAGGCCGAGACGGCGTTGCGGATCGACTCCATCGCCGGTCGGCTGGAGGACGAAATCTACAAGAGCCTGCGTTGCGCCCCGAACTGCCCCGACGCCGAGAAGGATCCCCGCAAGCTGGCCCATGCGCGGACCACGGAATTCCTCCGCCAGTTGCCGGTCGTGCGGGAGCTGTTGCAGATGGACGTGGAGGCGGCGTTCCAGGGCGATCCCGCGGCGCTGAGCCGGGAAGAGGTCATCGTGGCGTATCCGTTCATCGAGGCGATCTCGGTCCACCGGCTGGCGCACGAGCTGTTCGTCCGCGGGGTGCCGCTGCTGCCCCGGATCATGAGCGAATGGGCGCACGCCCGCACCGGCATGGACATCCATCCGGGGGCCCACATCGGCACGCACTTCTTCGTGGACCACTGCACCGGCACGGTGATCGGGGAGACGGTGCAGATCGGGAACCACGTGAAACTTTACCAAGGCGTCGGGTTGGTCGCCCGTTCCCTCGCCGCCGGTCAGGCCCTCCGTGGGCAGAAGCGCCATCCGACGCTGGAGGATCGGGTGACCATCTACGCCAACGCGACCATCGTGGGCGGCGACACCGTGATCGGGGCCGGCAGCACCATCGGCGCGAGTGTATTCCTCATGCACAGCGTGCCGGCGCAGAGCCTCGTGCTGATGGACGACGTGAAGCTGCGGGTGGTTCCCAAGGGCGAACGCGCCCAGGTCATTGATTTCCAGATCTGATGCGCATCCGTGAAGCCCAGTTGGGCGATGCCCCGGTCATCGCCGAGTATAACGCCCGCCTCGCCCGCGAGACCGAGGACCGGGAACTGCCGGCGGAGACCCTGCTGGCGGGCGTGCGGGCCCTGCTGGAAGACCCGGCGAAGGGACTTTATTTCGTCGCCGAGGAAGCCGGGCAAGTCGTCGGGCAGGTGATGATCACCTTTGAGTGGAGCGATTGGCGCAACGGGATGTTCTGGTGGCTGCAAAGCGTCTATGTCCGCGAGGAATTCCGCGGGCAGGGAGTGTTCCGGGCCTTGTTTGAGCACGTTCGCCAGTTGGCCGGTCAGCAGGCGGGTGTGTGCGGCCTGCGGCTCTACGTGGAGCGGGAAAACGAGCGGGCCAAGGCGGCCTACGAACGGCAGGGCATGACCAATGCCGGCTACGAGGTGTTTGAAGTGGTTTTCGCGGCTGCGGCCGAACGGTAGCGACAAGAGCGGATTGAACATGAACGACCTGCGACAATTCCTAGGCACGCTGCCCCACAAGGGGTTGCTGGGCGTGCTGCTGGTGGCTTGGGTGGCCCTGTTCCACCTGCTCGGCAATTCCAGCTTCGGCTACATCGACACCCCGTCCCTCTTCGTCTGGCTCCAGGCGCTCTACGATGCCAATCCGGACGACGCGCTCGGCTACGTGGTGCTGCCCCTGGTGGCGGTGCTGATCTACCGGCAGCGCGATGACTTCATGCCGCTCGCCAAGCGCCCCTGGGGTCCGGCGTTGGTGCTGCTCGGACTGGCGTTGGTGCTCCACTTCGCCGGCTTCCTGATCCAGCAGGCGCGCGTCTCGCTGGTCGCCTTCTGCCTCGGACTGTTCGCCCTCACATGCCTGATGTGGGGGCCGGCGTGGATGCGGAAGAGCGCCTACCCGTTTGCGCTGCTCGCCTTCGTCGTGCCCATCACGGCCTACACCGATGGGCTGACGTTCCACTTGCGCCTGCTGGTAACCAAGATCGCCGCCGGATTCTGCACCGTGGTCCTGAATCTCAGCCTGATCCGCGAGGGCACCACGGTGTTCCACCTGCTGCCCGATGGCAGCCGCGGCTTCGAGTTCGACGTGGCGCCGGCCTGCAGCGGCATCCGCAGCCTGACGGTGGTGTTCCTGCTGGCGATGGTGGTCGGTTACATCTGGCTGGCGGCGTGGTGGCGGCGCGGCGCGCTGCTCCTGGCCGCCCTGCCGCTGGCGCTGCTGGGCAACATCGTGCGGCTCATCACCGTCTTCGTGGTGGGGGAATCGCAGGGCTCGGAAGCCGGCCTGGCCATCGAGACCAAGCTGGGCTTCATCACCTTCTTGGTGGCCTTGGGCGGTGTGTGGCTGCTGGCCCGGTGGCTCAGCGACCTGCCTTCGGAACCGGTCCAAACCCAGGAGGAAAAACCATGAGCGACGCCCCTGTTGCCCCGCAATCCGCCCCGGACCGCCGCGCCCCGGTGCTGGCCGCCGTGGCGTTGGCGCTGATCGGTTTGGCCGCGCTGGGCATCAATCGCCTGTCGAGCATCCAGCAGTTGGGGAAACCCGGCGTGCGGGTGTCCAACGTCCCGCTCATCGGCGAGGACGGCCGGCTGACGCGGTCCAATTCGGTGGCTTTGCCGACCAGTTTGCCCGGCTACGAATACAAGCCGACCCCGGTGACCGATCTCGAACTGAACTACCTGCCCAAGGATACGGTC
>JBIIUN010000150.1:0-10146 GCA_044339945.1 Kapaibacterium sp. (SeqCode) | reverse complement strand
GGCACGGGCAGCACCTCGGCGTCCCGCCGGAGCGCGGCCATGCGCTCCCGGAAGGCGGCGAGGGCGATACGGTAGTCGGCCTCGGCGGCGGCCTTGGCGGCCTTGCAGGCCGGGCCCAACAAGGGGAGGTCCGGCTCGATGCGGGACTCGGTTAGCAGCCGTTTGCCGGTGGTGACGTTGATGGCATCCACCCCGGTCGGGTGCGGATACAGGATGACGCCGAGGGGGCGGGTGGCGGCGCGTTCCAGCTCGGCCAGCAGGTAGAGCACGCCGGCGTTGCGCTCCGGCGCGTCCGGCCCGAGGTCGGAGCCCGGGAACCACGACTGGGCGAAGACCGCGCCCGCTTCGCGGGGCGAGAGGTTTTCCCAGGCCAGATTGCCGGCGCGGAGCAGGCGGATCCCCGACCCGAGCGGGCGGCCGGCCGGGCCGGCGAGCGGGCCGGGCGGGACACCCACGGCCACGAGCTGGCCGAGGACGACATTGGTCAGCAGGATTTCCCGGGTGGATTTGCCCGCCCGGGCGGTGATCGCAATGGAAAACGGCCGCCCGCCCGACTGGGTGACGGCGGCGGGAAGTTTTCCCCAATCGAGATGCCAGAGCTGCCAGCCGGGGTGATTGGTGTAGGAATAATACCGGACGTCCGGGCGCAAGGGTTTGGTCGCCAGGCCGGGGAAACGGATCTCCACGTCCCCACCCGCTTTGGCCCGCCAGCCCCACAGGAACCAGGCGTCCTCGTCCTTGGTTTCCGGGATCACCATGTGGCTGCCGAAGCAGCGCGGCAATTCGACGGTGCCGGCGGCCGGGCCTTCGGCGGCTTGGCCCACGGAGAGCAGGAACAACAGGCTGGCCAGCAGGCCGGCGAACCGGCGGCGGTTGGGGGCGGGGTTCATGGATGGACGGGGCGGCTAAGGGGTGGTGGTTTCGATCAGGAGGACGCGGAAACCGAGGCGGGAGTCCCGCAGCTCTTCCGGATACCAGCGCACCGCGGCGGTCTCCAGGTCCGCCAGTTGGTCGTCGAACCAGCAGCTTCCGAGGACAGCCCGGCGGCCCGGCTGGGTCGGGTCCGGGTCGGCCCCCCACTCGAGGGCGTTGCCCGCGACGTCGGCGAGGTCGTCGTCGGGACGCCGGAAGGAACCGACGGGCGCGGTGCGGGCAAATCCATCATCGTAGCGGCCCCACTCCTCCGGGCCGAAGTCGTCTGCGCCGATCGGCCCCCCGAGGTAGGACCAGCCCTCAAACCACTGCTCAGCCCAAAGGCCTTTGCGCACCTCCAGGCCGGCAAAATTGCCGAGGAACCGACGGTCCGGGCGGAGCAGCCGGGTATCGTTGCCCCAGGGAAAGCGGGCCGACCCGGCAAAGGCCGTCCAATGGGCCCGGCTGGGCAGGGCATACGCCTGCCGGGCGGAGATGATTCCCCTGGCCCGTTCGTGCTCGGTCAGCCAGCGGCAGAAGGCCACGGCCTCGCTCCAACTGACGCCCACCACCGGGTCGTTGGTCAGCGGCCGCGTCATGCCATCGTTGGTGGAAATCCACGGCTGCCGCCAGGTGCGGCCGATATCGCGGCGACCATGCTTGGTGAGGGACAGCATGGGGAGCTCCGGCAGCTTGGTGGCGGCGGCGAACCGTGCGAACTGGGCGAGCGTCGTTTCGGTGGCGGAAACCCAGAAGCCGGCGAAAGGCACCAGGTCCATGCCCGCCGAATTGCTGGTGCGCTGCCCGACGACGGGGGCGGAAAAAGGCACGAGCTTAACGGGGCGTTCAATCGTGAGAGTCGGCACGGGCTCGATGGGCACCGTATCCGGATGGTGCCGCGGATAGCTGACGATGTAGTCGGAGGGCACGGCCAGGAGGTTGTCGGTGAAACGATCTACCGAGCTGCTGTCCGAACCGCTGGCCGTATCGCCGACCGAAAGCTCGACCACCCCCCAGCGATTGCTGCGCCAAGCTTGGTGCCGGACGACGGAATTCGCGTCCCTCGTGGCGTTGAGCACCACCGTGGCACGCCGGAAGTCGAGCCACACCGTTTCTGCGCTGACCTGCAGCGTGCGCCGGACCAGGAGCCAGTCCCGGAACCGGTCGCCCGCAGGCGGACCGATGTGGACCTCGATGGGGCCAAACGGCAACTGCTCCGTGAAGTCTTCGCCAGCCATGCCGGACTTGAGTAGCTGGCCGCCGGAATAGATCTCATAGGCCAACGGCTCATTCTTGGTCCGGTAGCGGATGGCGAAGGTGGTTTGGGCGAAGCCCAGAGGAACGACTACCACCACAGCGTTATTTGTATCGGGAGGAGGAACTGGCGGGATGATTTTCTTCGCCAAGTCCGTCAACGCCTGTTCCACCCGGCCGCGGTGGGGTGCCGGCAGGCGGATGGCCACCGCCGTGATCCGATTGCTGAGGCCAACGAAGGCGTCCGGGTTGGTCAGATCCGAGAACGCGGCGATCTCCCGGAGGGCCTGCGCAGCAATCTTCGCCGCGCCCGCCTCCTGCCACTGTCGCCACCCCCAATAACCGCCGCCGGCGAGGAGCAGCAGCAGGAACAACCAGACCCAAGCGTAGCTGCCCTTGGGGGCGGTTTCCGGCTCCGGTTCCCAAGGACCCCCAATTGGCGGCGGGTCGGAGTCCAGGATCGAGGCCGGCACCGGTCGGGGCGGTGGATCCGCGGCGCCCGGCGCCCGGATGAGCTCGATGGCGGGGCCGACGTGGGTGCGGCTGGGCTTCTGCCGCCCGGCCAATTGGTGCTGGCGGGCCAGCCGGGCCATCTCGCGCCGCACCTCGTCGGCGAACACGTCGTCCACCGGCACGGCCACTCCGCGGGCCAGGCGGTCCGCGACCACGTTCTCGAAGGCGAGCGTGAACAGGCCGCGGGCCAGGCCGGGAATTTCCTGGGCGGCGGAGCCCTTTTCGCACGCGCTGAAGATGGTCAGGGGGCTGAACTCCTCGTCACTGGCCTCCAGTCCGCTGTCGGCGCCCACGAGGTTGCGGGCGTTGAACACCACGACGTCATCCTGGCCCACCCGGCGTTCCCCGGAGGGCAGCGGCTTGCGGCAGGCGTCCAGCAGGAAGACCCGCTGCAAGCCCGGCCGGCTCGTTTCCTCGGCGAGCAAGGCAAGGCTGAGGGCGTCGTCGGTCTGGTGATGGTTCAGGTCGCGGAGCCGGGCCTGCGGGCAGACGAGGAACTGCCCCACCGGGGTGGTGGTGGCGTGGAGGGCGGCATAGATGACCAGCACGTCCCCCGGCTGCATTCCCTCCGCCGCCTCGCGGATGGCCTGCCGCAGGTTTGCCTGCCGGCAGGCTTCGGCCCCGATGTAGGCCTGCACCTCGAACCCCGCGTGTTCGCGGAGCAGTCCGGCCATGCTCGCGCAGTCCGGTTCCGCCCCGGGCAACGGGTTGATCTGCGGATCGGTGTAGCCGCCGGCGCCAAAGATGACGGCGCGCCGGTTCATGCTTCTGGCTCCGGTGATTGCTTCTGCTTCGCCCGCTTCAGCAACTGATCCGTGTCGGCATCGACCGCCTGAGCGGGGCCGCGGATCTCGCCCAGAAGTTCGTCGACATTGACCTCCCCGGCGAGGTCGCGCTGCTCGCGTCCGGCCAGTCCTTGGACCTGTTCGCGGGCCTTGGCCGCCTCGGCGGCGTCCTGCAGGAGGTCCTCCATGTCCACTCCCACCTCGTCCCAATCCTCCGCCCGGACCGGTTGGCCCGACAGCAGTTGGTCGAGGTTGCTGATCAGCGTGTCGAGATCGGCGATGTCGGTGATGGCCTGGGTCAGCAGCTGCTCCTTGCCCTTGAGCTGCACGCCGACGGCCTGCATTTCCTTCACGGTGGCCCGCTGCAGGATGCCGTGTTCGGTCTGCCGGCGGGCATCGAGCTTGAGCAGCCGGGCCTCCAGTTTCCGCACGTCGTCCTCCACGGCCGTCTTGCGGTCATACACATTGGTCCTCCGTTCCGCGTAGGACTTCTGCCGCGCCCGGAGGTTGTCCTGTTCGGAAGGGATGAGTTTGGCGCCCTGCGCCACCTTGGCGGCCATGCCGCGCAGCCAGTCGGGGATTTCCATAGGTTTTCTAGAGGTTATTGGTCTTCGAGCCGGAGAGCGACCGTCATGATCCAGACGTGATAGGCAAAGGCCAGCGCGGCCAGCACGGCCAGCCAGACCGTGGGCCACAGGCCGACCGGGGCACCCACGATCAGCCAGGCCAGCGCCGCGGCCACCGTGGTGTAGAGCAACAGGATGCCCAGGTTGGCCCGGTTGGAGCCCCGGCGCACGGTCGCCCGCAGGAAGCCGATGGTGAACACCGGCAACAGCAGCACGGCCAGCGCCCAGCCAAGCAGGCGCGACAGCAGGCTGGTCCGCACGAGCGGGCCCGCAGGGGTCGCCGGGACCAGCGCCGCCGGCTTCCACTCGTGGTCATAGGTGCGGGTGAACAGCACGGACTTGGTGGCGATGTCCGCCAGCGTCAGTTCCAGCGTCAGCCGGCCGCCCTGCGGCGTGCCGTCGAATTGGCGGACCATGCCGAACAGCACGGCCGGGGCGCCGAGGCCCCGGGCACGGGCCACCGCAGCATCGAGGGTGGCGGGCGCCGTCACCGCGAGGTTCAGCGACCGTTGGACCCGCTCGTCGAGGGTGGCGGGAGACAGGTCCAACACCCCGGATTCGGACACCAGCGTCCGGAGGCGGTCACTCAGGTGGTCGGTAGGATCGCCGGCCAAGTGGAGGAAAACCGCCGCAGCGGTATTCGTGCGCTGGGCGCGCAGGTCGGCGATCACCTGCGGCAGCACCACCTCCGCCAACTCCTGGCGCAGGGCATTGACCGCGGGCTTGCGCGGCCCGAATTCGCGCCAGCCCAGGAAGGCGAGGTAAGCGAGAAAACCGAGCACACCGACAAACTTGACCGCCGCCCAGGCCAGGCCAATGAGACGGCGAACCGTTCCGCGACGGGAATCTTCCAGATGGGATGCTGACATAATGTTCCTTCGCGGACCTCTATGCGGGGGCGGTGCCAATTGATTCACCGACCGCTTCCCACCAGCTCGCAGCCGGCCGAAGGGTCAAGGCGGGGGCTAAACTGGCCGCAGGATGCCGAAACGGCGGCGGCCCCGGCAAGCCTGCGCAGGGCGGCCCGGCAAAAATACCGCCCGCGTTGAAGCCAGGACGTATGTCCCCGCACTTGTCCCATGCGCAGAGGTCGTTGGTCCAGGTTTCCAGCTTCACCTTGGAGCGGTCGGAATGCTCGGTGTCCGCGTCCGTTGCCTCGGGCCGGGCGACTTCCCCGAAGTAATCCCGCCGGAACGCCCTCCCTCACCAGGTCAGCCACAGCAGTTGCAGCAGGCTGATCGCCGCCAGGCTGATCAGGAACCCCGGCGACCGGGTCTTGTGCCGGAACACGGCCATGCCCACCAGCAGCCCGGGACTCCCGCCCAGCAACGCCAGCCCGAGCAGCACCCGCTCCGGCACCCGCGAACGGCGGGCGATCGCACTCGCCTTGTCCCAGCCGCACAGGGCAAAGGTCACGACGCTGACCAGCAGGATGACTCCGAAGAGCATGCGCACAGGATGAAGAGACGGGGTGACGCAACGCAGCCGAAAACTCGCCCAGCCTCAACCCGGGCGGCGGTTCATGCCGGCCCTCAACGGCGGCGCCGACGTGGCGCCTCGACCGGCGGCGGCACCGGCGTGGCCCGCAGGAGTTGGAAGAACACCAGCGCCAGGCCCAGGCCGGCGATCACGAGGAAGTTCAGCCAGACGGCGTCGGGCTCGGGGGTGGACGGGACAGGCTTCATGCGCTTTGCCCCGGGCTACGGACCGGACGCGGCGTTTCATGCAGCCGCCTTCGGCCGGCGACCTGAATTGTTTCCCGGTGCCCCCGCCTAGGTCGGACGTCGTGGTCCTGCCGGACCCGCGAACATCAGCCTCATCTCCCTCCCCATGAACACCGCCCCTGCTCCCTCCGCCACGAAGCCCACCTGCACCCAATGCGGCCGCCCGTTCAGCCGCTGGCAGCTCACCCGGGACCTCGGCACCGGCCGGTGCGCCGACTGTTCCCATGAGGGCATCTTTGTCGCGCGGGGTTCCCGGCCCATGGCCGTCACCTGCGAAAAATGCGGGCACCACTACAAATATCGCATGGACCGGGAGGGAACCGGCCCCACCGAGGAAGCCGCCGTCGAGAACCTGCGCACCCTCCTGGAGCAGGAATGCGACGTGGTGCCGTGTCCCGCCTGCCGCCAACTCGACCGGAAAATGATCAAGCAGCGGGAAACCAACCGGCGGGCGGGTGCCAACCTGGTCTTTGGCGGACTGGCCATCTGCGGGCTGGTGTATCTCGTGTCGGTTGCCTTCGGCAGGCTTTACTACGGAGTCGGCCTCATGGGGGTCTTCGCCGTGGTGGCGGGCTTCGGCAAGGTCATCGACGGGAAACCCAGCGAATTCTGAATGACCGAGGGCGGCGCCGCGGTCCGTAGGTGACGACGTGAGGAGTCGCCATTTTTCCCAGCGCGGTGGCGCCAGGCGCAGCGCGAAACCACCCCGCCGAAGCGCTGCTTGCCCACGAGCCGGGGCTGCCTCGACCTCCCCTCACCCCATCCCTCTCCCCTCCTCGGAGGAGGGGAGAGGGATGGGGTGAGGGGTGCATCCCTTGCCGGTTCAGAGGCACCCATCGCGAACGCGCGGCAGGGGCGCCGGTGAGGGAGGGTAGATCGCTTCGCGCCGGCCGGCGCAGCGGGCAGGCTGGCAGCCTGCCCTACGGTGGGTGTGGTCCGTTGTCCGCTGTGACTTTGAGGCTGGGCACCAACGACCTCCTGCGGAGTCCCAACACCGCGCTCGATACATGGTGACCGAACAAACTTCAGGAGGCTCGGCGTTAGGGAAATCCGAGCCTTTCCCAGGCAGGCGAGTCACCGAAGTTCAATCTTCGCTCCTGCCTTTTCGAGTTTTCGTCTGGCCGCTTTGGCAACATCCTCGGGGACACTCTCCAAGACAGTATACGGAGGGTTCTCCACGATATGTTTGGCCTCCGCCAATCCAAGGCCGGCAATCACCTCCCGAACCGCGATGATGACGGCAATCTTCCTTTCGGGAGGCACGGCACTCAATATTAGGTCAAACGTGCTTGGAGCTGCCACTGAAAGCACACACCGCAACTCATCTTCATGCCATTCCAGATCGGCCGGTGTTTTAGGGAATGTGGTCACACCACAACTTACGCAAAGGTCCGCCCACGCTTCAGCCAGGTCTGCGGGCCGCGTGTGCCGGTCGCGCCGCAGTTCCTCATACGCCGAATACAACTCCTCAAATGTCGCCTTGCGCCGCGTCACCACCGCCGCCCGCCGCTGCGCCTCTTCCCGCAGCCGCAGCAGCACGCTCCCGGGGGCCGCCGGGGCCGGGTCGGAGTCCACAATCGGGGCCGCGGTCGGGACTGCGGACCGAATTTCGCCCGGCGTGCCGCCGAGGATCACCGGGGGTTGGCCGGCATCCAGGCGCCAGGGATTTTGCACCGCGGTGCGCCGGTAGCGGGTAAGCACCGCGCGCAGGTTGGCCCGCACGGCGTGCATGAAGGTGTCGTCCAGCCGCACCTCGTGCCCGGCGGCCCGGGCCTGGCGGAGGGCTTCCACGTAGGCATGGCAAAAGGCGCCGTGCTCGAGTTCGGGCAGTTCGCAGGCCTGTTCGCCCTCGGCGCACGCGGCCAGCAGGGTCCAGCCGCCCACGCGGGTCTGCGGGTCGGCCGCCGACACCAGGTTGCGCAGGCCCAGCTCAAAGCTGGCCGGGCCCGCGTCGCGCCCCGCCCGCAGGTGGGTGCGGCAGGAATCGCTCACCAGCAGGCGCTCCACGGAAAGGGCGTGGTCGAACTCGTCGAGGTCCGCGAGCCGGGCCTCGGGGCACAGGAACAGGTCCTTGCCTGCATGCCGGTAGCCGTGCCCGGCGTAGAAGAGCTTGAGCAGCCCGCCGCCCGCGGCGGCCAGTTGCCGGGCGAAGTCGCCGGCGGTGGCCAGCGCCACGTCCTTGCGCAGGGCCGGGCCGGTGAGCGTCTTCACCACCTCGAAGCCGCCGCTCTCGCGCAGCACGCCGGCCAGCACGTGGGCATCCTGCTCCGCAAAGTGCAGGTCGTTGATCTCCGGATCGGCGAACACATTCGCCGCCATCAGCAGGGCGTAGCGTTTCATGGGGTGGGTTGGAATTCCCGCAGTCGGCTCATGTCGGAATGCTCACATCCCACAGCGTGATGGTGCCATTTGCCCCAGCCACGGCCACGAGGTGGGGATCGACCGGGGACCAGGCGAGACCCGTGATCGGCCAGCCAATGCGCCAAGTGCGGAGCAACCGTCCCGTAGAGGCATCCCAAAGCCTGAGGGTGTGGTCGTCAGAGCCGGAGAGGATTAGCAAACCGTCGGGACTGAAGGTGCAGGCGAGAATCCCTTTTGTATGCCCGATGAAGACGCGCAGTTCGAGTCCGGAGACGGTGTCCCAGACCTTGAGGGTTTTGTCGTCTGAGCCGGAAAGAACACGGGTGCCGTCGGGGCTGAAGGCGCAGGCCGAAACGCCACCCTGATGCCCGGTCAGCGTATGGAGTTCGCGGCCAGAGGATGCGTCCCAAAGCTTGAGCGTGTCGTCACCAGAGCCGGAAAGGATCGTTCTGCCGTCTGGGCTGAAGGCACAGGCGCGGACCTTGTGCTTATGGCTGGCGAAAGTGTGAACCTCACTACCCGAGGTGGCATCCCAGAGCTTGAGGGTTTTGTCGTCTGAGCCGGAAAGAACCTGGGTGCCGTCGGGGCTGAAGGTGCACGCGCGAACAATTTCCCGATGCGCAGCAAGGGTTCTGAGTTCTTGGCCAGAGGCGGTGTCCCAGAGCTTCAAGGTTTTATCCGTTGCGCCGGAAACCAACTGGGTGCCATCGGGGCTGAAGGCGCACGCGCAAACCAAGCCCTTGTGCCCGGAGAAGGTCTGACGTTCACGGCCCGACGCGGCATCCCAGAGTTTGAGGGGCCGATCCTCTGCGCCCGAGAGTATCTGAGTGCCATCGGGACTGAAGGCGCAGGCCGTAACCGTATTTTGGTGGCCGGCGAAGGTGCGGAGTTCTTTTCCGGATACTGCGTCCCAAAGCTTGAGGGTTGCGGAGTGACCGGAGAGCACGGTTTGGCCGTCGGGGCTGAAGGCGCAGGCAAAAATCACCCGCCAGGCGAAGGTCTGGACCACACGGCCGGACGCGGCGTCCCAAAGCCTGAGGGTGCGGTCAAAGGACCCGGAGAGAATTTTGCTGCCGTCGCGGCTGAAGGCGCAGGTCCAAACCACATCAGTGTGCCCGGCGAAGGTGTGGATTCCACGGCCCGACGCGGTGTCCCAAAGCTTGAGGGTCCAATCATTGGAGCCGGAGAGGACGAGGCCGCCGTCGGGGCTGAAGGCGCAGGCATGCACCGAACCCCGGTGCCCGGAGAACTTGTGGAGTTCAGAGCCGGAGTCGGTGTCCCATAGCCTAAGGGTTTTGTCGACGGAGCCGGAAAGAACCTGGCTGCCGTTTGGGCTGATCGCGCAGGTGTAAACCGGTGAGTCGTGTCCAGCAAAGCAGCGGAGTTCACTCCCAGACTCGGCATCCCAAAGTTTGAGGGTATTGTCCATTGACCCGGAGAGAATCTTGCCGCCGTCGGAGCTGAAAGCACAGGCGCGGACCGCGCGTTTGTGCCCAATGAGGGTGCGAAGCTCGCGGCCGGATGCGACGTCCCAGAGCTTTAGCGTGTTGTCCTCGGAGGCGGAGAGGAGGCGGTTGCCGTCGGGACTGAAGGCGCAACCTCGAACTGGTTCGTTATGCCCGGCGAAGGCGCGAAGTTCTCTGCCAGTTTCCAGGTCCCACAGCCGCAAAAGTCCGTCGCTGGATCCGGTGGCTGCCATTTTCCCATCTGGGAAAACGGAAATGCAATACACGGCGCCACCGGAACGCAAATTGGGTGAACCCAAGAACCCCAGTAGCGCCGCCTCGACTCCAAGCTGGAGCATACCGTTTCCCCCTACTACCGCCATTGCTCGGTCCCGGTGGTAGGCGAAGTTTTTGTCATTGGGATCTCCAGGCCGGTCGAGCGTGAGCAGCGAGGCGTCAGCATTGCAGGCGGTCAATGCGGCCAGGGTGGGTGCAGGCTCAGACACGGTAGGCGCCGGACTAACCG